>JBFMFA010000513.1:0-3413 GCA_040753195.1 Gemmatimonadota bacterium
GACGGCGCGGCCCGTATCAGCGCGGATCGAGGCGAGCATCTGACCACGTGCCGGAGCCGTTACGTGCTGCAGACCGGGGCCGTGGCAGCTCTCGCATTGCACATCGTGATATCGCTCATCCTTGGTGCTGCGCCATCCAGCCGTCGTGTCGGTGACCGCGTTACCGAGGTTGCTGACCGTGTGGCACGCCTGGCAGAGGCCCTGCATGCGCCCGCTCGCTTCCAGCGTCTCCCACGCGTCGGCGTGTGCAGTGGCTTCCCACTTTGCTTGCTGGGTGACGTGACAACTTCCGCAAACAGTTTTGTTGGTCTCGCCGTCAGCGAAGCCGATGAAGTTGGCGGCGTTACTCGGCGGCTGCTCGAAATTGGGGCCATCCCGGTAGACGATCTTCTCGTCCACGCACGCGCCTAACGCGATCACCGAGAGAAACGGAAGAGCCCGCCTAACGACCTGACGAAACTCGAATGCCATACCCCCTCCAATGTGCGCCGAACTGCAGCGAGCTGATCTTTATTCTGTGAACTGACGAATGCCTGACGACAATACTGCTCAACGACGTGCCCGAAGATATCAGCCGGCTACGTACGTACAGTCGGACAATCCCCTACGGGCATAGGGTAAACTCTGTATGTTTGTGAAAGAAATGACCACGGTTAGGCAGCGCACGACGAATGCCAGGCGACGGTCGTCGAAAGGACCTTCGTCGTGACGCAACCGACACGTTCGTGTCCGCGTTTATGCGGGCTGCAGCTCCAGCGCGCCGCCGTCCGATACTTGCTTCGCGAGATCCGCAATCGAATAGCGCCCGAGCACGTCAAAAAAAGCGCCTAACGCTTCGCCGAACACAGGCGCGAGCCCGCAGCGATGCGCGATCGGACACGGATGCGCGGCATCTTCATCGAAACATGGCACGATCTCGAGATTGTCTTCGGTCGCGCGCACAACCGCCGCAACCGTGATGAGCGCCGCGTCCGTTGCGAGTTGCACGCCGCCGTTGCGGCCACGGATCGTCCTAACGTATTCCAGCTCCACGAGTCGCTTGATGACCTTCAACAGGTGGTCCGGAGACATGGCCATCGCAGTCGCGATTTCGTTGACCGTCGAAACCCGCGTTGGCTCCTCGGCGAGATAAAGCAAACAGCGCAACGCGTTGTCAGTGAAGCGGGTGAGTCGCATACCGGATGGGTAAGGGTTAGATGGTCCTTCCGACTCACGCCAATTATCCACGCCCGCAACTCTTTGACTGTCAGGCCATCCCTCACTCACGCGCCAAAAACCTAGTACGCGAGATCAAGGAATCCCCGGCCCTTGAATGGTGCAGAACCGGCGAAGCTATCCGGCACCGGAGTTGGCCTAACGGCCTGCTCGATCATTAACGCGTTCTCACCTACTGGTGCGAGGTCGGCTCATGAAGTTCTCACGCAAATCGGCACTCATTACAGGAAGTGCGGTTGCGGTGGCAGTCACGTCATATGTGTTTGCGTGCGCCCCGACGACCGGCGCTGGCATTGCAGGCGGAGTGGCTGACGCGCCATCGCGCGTCTACGTCGCGCCTGGCACATACGACGACTACTACGCCTTCTTGTCAGGCGGCTTCAGTGGTCAACTCGCGGTCTACGGCATCCCTTCCGGCCGCTTGCTCAAGGTCATTCCTGTGTTCTCTCAGAACCCGGAAAACGGCTACGGCTACAATGAAGAGACGAAGGGGATGCTCGCCTCCACATGGGGCAACATCCCGTGGGACGACACGCACCATCCATCGCTATCAGTAACAGACGGCATGCACGACGGCCGCTGGGTGTTCATCAACGCGAACAACACGCCTCGCATCGCGCGGATCGACCTCGCCTCGATGACCACGACGGAAATCGTTCAGATCCCCAACTCCGGGGGCAACCACTCGTCGCCGTACGTCACACAGGGGACTGAGTACGCGGTCGCGGGAACGCGCTTCAGTGTGCCGATTCCCCAAGCCGACATCCCGATCTCCGATTTCGAGAAGAGCTTCAAGGGCGCGATCTCTTTCATCAAAGCGAACGAGCCGGGAAAGATGCGCGTGTCCTGGCAGTTCATCGTCCCCGGCTACGACTACGACCTGGCTCGCGCCGGCAAGGGCCCATCGGGTGACTGGATCTTCTTCACGTCCTACAATACCGAGCAGGCGTACACGAAGAAGGAAGTCGAGGCGTCGAAGAACGACAAAGACTATGTGATGGCGCTCAACTGGAAGACGCTCGAAAGCTGCGTCGCCGCCGGCAAGGCGAAGGACTGGCCGAGCGAATACGTGCATAACGTGATGGACGAGAAGACGCACACCGCGCGCTCGGAAGTCGTTAGGGGCGTAAAGGTGCTCACGCCTGCTGACTGCCCTGACGCAGCGTATTACCTCCCGACACCCAAGTCGCCACACGGTGTTGATGTCGATCCAACCGGAGAATTCATCGTCGCGGGCGGCAAGCTCGCCACCGTGATTCCGGTGCACTCATTCTCCAAATTCCAGAAAGCGATCGCCGACAAAGCATTCGAATCCACGGGCAATGGCATCCCTGTCCTTAAGTACGAAGCGGTGAACTTCTGCGAAGTGCAGAATCCGGGACTAGGCCCACTGCACACGGAGTTCGACGGGAACGGACATGCCTATACGTCCGTGTTCATCTCGTCGGAGATCGTGAAGTACACACTCCCGGGTTGCGAAGTCGTCGATCGCGTGCCGACGTACTACTCCATCGGCCACCTCCTCGTGCCGGGTGGCGACACGCGCAAGCCTTATGGCAAGTACGTGATCGCGCTCAACAAGATCACGAAGGACCGCTATCTCCCGACTGGTGCGGAGCTGACGCAGTCGGCGCAGCTCTACGACATCACGGGTGAGAAGATGAAGCTCCTCCTCGACTTCCCAACGATCGGCGAGCCGCACTATGCGCAAGCGATCGACGCGAAGATCATCAAGGATCGGCAGACGAAGTTCTACAAGCTCGCCGAGAACAACCACCCGTACGTGACGAAGTCTGAAAAAGAGACAAACGTCACGCGCACGGGAAAGACGGTGCACGTGAAGATGACCGCGATCCGCAGTCACTTCGCGCCCGACAACATCGAAGGGATTCAGGTTGGTGACACGGTCCTCTTCCACGTCACGAACCTCGAGCAAGACTGGGACGTGCCACACGGCATGGCGACGATCGGCTCGGCGCATGACGCCGAGTTGCTGATCATGCCCGGCGAGACGCGCACGCTGAAGTGGGTCGCGAAGTTCCCCGGCGTGTTCCCCTTCTACTGCACGGATTTCTGCTCCGCCTTGCATCAGGAAATGCAGGGGTACGTGCGGGTGGGTCCGGTCGGATCGTCCACGCCGCTGAAGTGGTGGGTCGGTAAGCAGGCACCGGCGACGGTCGCCGCCGCGGGGAAGAACT
>JBFMFA010000514.1:0-3412 GCA_040753195.1 Gemmatimonadota bacterium
ATCGTGACCCAACAGTTCCAATGCGACAGGGCACGTCCCTAAGTCGAATTGGTTACCCCTTCAACGATGTGAAAGTGACCCGCGACCCTGCGACTCAGCAGTATGCGTTTCAGCACATCTCAGTGCCAATTTTTCCGATCGAAGGCATCTTGACGCGACAGATCGACGCGGGACAACATCCCCTTGGCTACCAAGAGGGTTATATCGAAACCTCAAGCCCCGGCCTGAAGGGCCAATCAGGTGGACCGATCCTTGATACGAAAGGTCGGGTGTGGGGCATACAGAGCCGAACCCTGAATCTGTCGTTAGGTTTCGATCCCGAGGTGCCAGCGGAAGACGGGAAGAAGCCCAAGCGCCGAGAGCATCAGTTTTTGAATGTGGGGTGGGGCACGAGGCCCGAGGCGGTTGTGGGGTTACTGCGCGAGGTTGATGTCAGTCATCAAGTTGGCGCGTGAGCGCCTCACTAATACTGAAGGGAGTACAGCAATGACGACGACAGCGGCATTCGCCCGAGTGCCCACAGGTCTGCAAGTGAAAAGTCTTGCGACGCGGTTCCAGGTAGAATGGTCCACCGCGCTCCAAGGGGCGACCAAAACGAACAACACGCCGACTTATGGCATTCCCGCTGAGATTGCACAACAACCCGGCTCACGAAAACGGAGAGGCCTTAAGCGGCGCGGAAGGAAATAACGTCGCCGCAGCAAGTTGGGAGACGCCTCGCGGCTTGCGAGGCGTTTTTTGCTTGGGCTAGAGGCTGCCTCACCGCAGGACCAGCAACCCGCATGGCGAGAAACTCATAAGAGCGGGAACGGCACTTCTCTATTTCCTTATGAGGTATTATCAGCACCTCCGCGATCTTCCGGACAAGGGTTTTACTACTGCAGTGCACCAACATCGCGTTAGGCTCGTGCGACGAGCAGCGGCAAGGGTTATTCAGGACCGCGGGTTACACGGCGTTGAAGGACTGCGGAAGCCACGCATTAGAGTCGAACTGAACGATTTCTCGCTACTTGACTCTCCACTTTCCGTGTGGAAGGTACGGGTGAGTGGATGGATCACCGGCGAGGATTCCGAGACTTCGAAAACCTATGCACAGCGGAACAGTTTGGGCCTTGGTTCACACGCGCCTTGGAACGGAGTACATCCTGCCGCTACTGGTCGCAGCGCTTCCCGCCATTCGTGAGCTTGCGCGTCTCATCGGCCTGCGCTGGTAACTGTCGCACGTGGCGCTGCGCAGTCTGACTTTAACGCCGAAGCGTGAGTAGCCTAACGCCGCGGCACCAGAGCCGATCGGGCAAGCGCCCGCGCAAAATCGTCCGGCAACTTCTGCCGATGCGGACGATCATGCCGGGCAGGTTTCGTTACACGGCCGGCCGTTCATTGCCCGTCACCGCGCTCTAACTACAGGTGACGCAATGCCTTCGATTAGGGTCGCCGGAAATCCTGCAGTGAGGCACTGCGATTGCCCCGTCATACCTGCGCACTTGGCGAGCAGGAGACTCGCGACCCGTACGCCACGCGGTCAACGTGCGGGTCACGTTTCAGGGGCCGGACTGGGGGAGTACCACATATGCCTAACGCAATGCCCAGGACGGCCGGCGCGCCGTCCGGCAACCAGGCACGACTCGCGCCGATGGTGCAGCAACTCGTCGACGCCATCCGGTGCGAGGCGCGCCTCGTTCAGGAGCTTATCGCCTTGCAGAGGCAACAGCGCGAAGCGATCGCTGCCGACGATCTGCGCGCGATGGAAGACACGACCTTTGGGACGCAGCGCGTACTCTGCACGTTGGCGGAAGCGCACCGGCTGCGATGCGCACTCAACGATCATCTCGGTGTCGTCGAGCATGGCGCGTTGCCGGATATGTTCGGCGCACTGGAGCCGGCAGCAGCAGCGGTGTTACGCACGGAACGCGATCGACTGATGGAAACGACGCGAGTGCTGGTGCGCGAGGTGCGCGCCAATCGCGCGCTGTTGAGTGTTTCGCTGGCGAAGGATCGCGAAACGGTGGGAAGCGAGCCGGAGCGCTAGCACGGCAGGATCGAGCAGCGGACCGATTGACACACGCGCCGCGACAACAACATTTGCGCGCCGTTGCGCACGCGGAGCGTTATGCCGTGGGAGACGAACACCTGTTAGAGGAAGCCGCCGGCCGCGCTTGGGTCGAGCAGGAACTTCACCGCGTCGCCGCCGAACGCCACGGGCGGCTCGATGCACTGATGTGGACGAGCGACCTCGATCGCGACACGCACTACGTGCATTTCACCATTGGCGCGTCAACGCACACGGTGCTGATCGATCTGGCGGACCTCGAGAGTGTACGCCGTGACGCGTCTATCCAAGCGTGGCTCGCGAAGCATCTGCGACGAACGAGCGCCTAGAGCTGTTGAAGCCGACTAATCGCCGCCTCGGCGCGGGCGAGAAAAGACTCAAGCGTGGGACGTAGCACAACTCGCTCCACCGTCGGGTCTAGCGATGTGAACAGCATCATCGGCATGCGATGAGCTAGTCGGTCTGGCTGGCCCGCCTCCGACGGAAACACCCACGCAGAGGCGTGTCCAAAGAACAACATGCCTAACACGGCATGATCTTCCCTGAATCTGGACGCGCATTCCAACGCTGGCTTGGCGCGCTCATGGAAGAGATTCACGAGCGAGTCATCGTCTAGGAGCTCCTTAACGTCTTCGAAGTACACGTCGAGATTGACAGCGATCAGGCCGCGACCGCGAACAACACGCAGCTTCGAATACTCACTCTCGCGATCGGGTCGTGTGCCTGTAAGTTGAAAATGCGCCTCGTTAAAACGCTCGCGTAGCTTGGCGGCGTTGAGGGACCGCAATCGCTTACACGCAACGCCGAGCGTTTCGCCAGACACTCCAATTGCGAGGTCGGGTTCCCGCGCCGAGACCGGAAAACCGCACAGCGCGAACAGTGCCCCCACGTATAACTCAAATTGCGTATCGCGGCCTAACGTGCGCTTCTCATCCGGCAACGCACCTCCGCGCATCATGTCAGCAACCCGCCGCGCAATGTCCGTCGTCCGCATGCTCGGCAGTTCGTTGACGGCGTAAGCTATGACAAAAAACTCCCACGACATACGGTTGGCCTCTGCTATCTCGCGCAGGCGCGATGGTGCCTGGGCGCGCACCGATCTTCGGTCTATGCTCTGCAGCAAACGGCGGGCGTTTTCGTGGCGACCTGATGGGGGCGGAGCTGCCCCGAGTTCGTGAAACACGTCAGCTGCAAACCGGAGCCGGCGGATTGCGGTCGCGTTCGGCGATGTGTAAGCGTCCGGCTGAAACTTCCACGCACCCTTCCATTTGTCCGCGTTAGGCAGATCTGCCGCCGAGTTGCCAGTCTCTTGGTCCGTCACGTAGTTCACTGCAGTTCGCAAAATCCCGTAAACTGCGACAC
>JBFMFA010000515.1:0-3402 GCA_040753195.1 Gemmatimonadota bacterium
TCATCACCTGAACTCGACACTGCAATGGCCCCGCAGATGGCTGATGGGGCCGCGGCGCATGGCGACGGCGAGGAGCGGGGTGCAGAGCAGGTCGACCTGCCTAACGTACCCTTCGGTGTGTTTTTGGCGCCGGCCGCCATCGTGGTGCTGCTCGCCGGTGAACGCGTCATCGCCTGGTACATGAGCCGCACGGGAGGCGCTCTGTGAGCGTGTTGCATCGCTTCACGCGCGATCTCACCGACGACGCGCGTGCGGGGCGGTTGGAGCCAATCCGCAGCCGTGCCGAAGAAATCGCTCGGGTGATCGATATCCTGCTACGCCACGGGAAGAACAACCCGGCACTCGTCGGGCCCGCGGGCGTCGGCAAAACCGCCATCGTCGAAGGGCTCGCGCAGCGGCTCGTCGACGGCAACGTCCCGTTAGGCCTTCGCGGAACGCGTATCCTCGCGGTCGACCACGTCGCGCTCCTCGCCGGGACGCAGTACCGCGGTCAATACGAAGATCGCATCCGGGGTCTCGTCGAAGAAACGCGTGCCGATCCGTC
Source organism: Gemmatimonadota bacterium (assembly GCA_040753195.1). Classification (GTDB taxonomy): domain Bacteria; phylum Gemmatimonadota; class Gemmatimonadetes; order Gemmatimonadales; family Gemmatimonadaceae; genus DASYRX01. Next base: position 545 of record JBFMFA010000515.1, read on the forward strand.
GGTGATTCTGTTCATCGACGAGCTGCACAATCTCATCGGGCAGGGAACAGCGTTAGGCGCGGCCATGGACGCGGCCAACATGCTCAAACCGTCGCTCGTGCGCGGTGACTTTCGCGTCATCGGAGCGACGACCGAAGATGAATACGAACGATGGATCCGCGGCGATCCGGCGCTCGAGCGCCGCTTCCAGCGCATCGTCGTGCGCGAACTGAGTGCGGACGAGACGCTCGACGTGCTGTACTCTCGGCGCGAGCGCCTCGAGCGCCACCATAACGTCGTCATATCCGACGAGGCGATCCGCGCCGCCGTCGCGCTCACCGATAAACATCAGCTCGATCGCCATCGCCCGGACCGTGCGATCGACGCGCTGGATGAAGCGTGCGCGCACGCGCACGCGGTTGCGCGCTATTCTGAAGAGTCCGAGCGGCTGATCACGCTCCGCCGCCGCCTTCTTGCTGATCACCGACGTACGGCGCCGGAGCGTCAACCGAATCACGGCGCCCCCCCGGACGATTCTATTGAAAACTTCGCGCGGGACGGTCTAACCGCCTTGCAGCGTTTTGGCGCCGAGTTGGAGGCCATGTTTGTTGGTGCTGAGGTCGACACGCCCGAGGCGGCACGCCAACGCCAGCCCGCGCCGGCAGCGCCCCCCGCTCCCATAACTCCAGCCCCCCCGTCGGCGCCTAACGTAGAGTCGCTGCCAAGCGTAGAAGCGAAGCTCCGTTCGCTGCTTCAGGCGGAGGGTATCGCCGTACGCGGGGTGGACGTCGCCCGTGTGGTGGCCCTCGCAACGGGTACATTTGTCTCATGGACTACCGAACCGATCGCCGCCCCCTCACCCAGCGAAGTTTCCTCACCAACACCGTCGTCCCCCTCTTAGGGACGATCGCCATCATCTCGGCGTGCGGCAGAGAGAGTGCTGCCGCGGGCGATGGCCCGTTCGCGCGCGAGGCTTCGCGAACAATCCCCAAAATCGAGGAGGCAACAGGACTTCGGTTCAAAACGCCGCCAAAACTCGAGGCGCGTACTCGCGATGAGGTGCGCCAGTTTCTCGAGCAAAAGCTGGCCACTGAGCTGCCGGCCGAAGAGCTGGCTGGCCAGGAACGAGCCTACAAACGCTTTGGCCTCATTCCCGATACGCTGAACTTGCGGACGTTCATGGTTGGGTTGCTCACTGAGCAGATCGCCGGCTATTACGACCCCGCCACGAAAGTCCTATACGTCGTTGAAGGGGCCGATCCGACCATCACCGACATGACGGTCGGTCACGAGCTCGTCCACGCTTTGCAGGACCAGTACTTCGACCTCGATTCGCTGCAGAAGCTGCGCGGCCAGAATGATCGGCAAGTCGCGGCGCAGGCACTCTTCGAGGGTCAGGCCGTATTTGAACAGATGTCGGCGACGATCGGCGAACGCGCGCTGACCACGGCGCTGCCAGGAACGTGGGAGCGCGTGCGCGATCTGATCCGCCAGAACAACGAGTCGATGCCGCTGTTTGCCTCAGCACCGTTCGTGATTCAGGAGACCCTGCTCTTCCCGTATCTCACGGGAGCCGAGTTCATCAGGCGCGCCAAGGAGAAGAAGCCTAACGCGAACCTGCTGGAGGACGTGCCGGTCTCCACCGAGCAGGTGCTTCATCCGGAGCGCTTTTTCGAATCGCGCGACGAACCGTCCGCGGTCACGCTGCCGCCGCCGCGCGTTGGGAAGCTTGTGTACGAGAACACCCTCGGCGAATTCGAATCACGGCTTCTGATCTATCAGCACCTCAAGGATCAGTCGGCTGCGTTCCGCGGCGCGGCTGGATGGGACGGCGACCGCTATCAACTCATCGACCTCGGACGCGGCGGCGAAGCGCTTGCCTGGCTGTCGATATGGGATTCGTCCGTCGACGCGGCCGAGTTTCGCGACCAGCTCGACACTGGTTTGCTGAAGCGCTTTACGGACCTTGAACCGGTCCGCGGTGACGGCATGACGCGCACGTATCGCGCGGGGAATCGCACCATCGCCCTCATCGCTGTGGAAGTTGCCGGACGGCCGGCTGTGATTTACGTCGATGCGCCGCGGGGTGCCTCGACGAATCTGATTGACCTGGCGCGCGTGCAAGTCGTCGAGTGAACGGAGCGGCACCTAACGAGAATCCGGCCGCGACCGCGGATCGCGTAGCCAAGGTCACGCCCAGCAAGGCGGCGATCGCGGCTGGTGCCGCGCCGCAGCCGCTCACCGCTTTCGACGAAGCCGCGCGGGCCGCGCAGTTGCGCGGGATGAAGCTGCGCGCCGCGGCGTTGCTCGTCGCGGCGGCGATCACGTTTGTCCTCTCGTTGTACTTCAAGGATTTCTATCCCTGGCTCGGCTGGGTGCAGGCCTTCTCTGAAGCCGCGCTCGTTGGCGGTTTGGCCGATTGGTTTGCGGTGACGGCGCTCTTCAAGCATCCGTTAGGCATTCCTATCCCGCACACCGCCATTATCCCGGCGCGTAAGGACCGCGTCGGACAGGTACTCGGCGCCTTCGTGCAACGCAACTTCCTCAATCGTCAGGTCGTGGAAGTGCGTCTGGTTGAAGCGAAGCTGGGCGAACGGCTCGCGCGCTGGCTCAGCAGCCCCGCGAATAGTCGCATGATCGCCAGTCACGCGGCACGTGGTTTGGTAACCGCGGCGGAATCGCTGCGCGATGACGATGTGCAGGCGATGATCGACAAGGCGCTCGCCGATCGCATCCGCGCGATGCGCGTCGCGCCGATGGTCGGCAAGGTGCTCAGCGTGATGACGGCGGGGAATCGCCATCAAGAGCTGCTCGATGAAGGGATCCGTCTGGCCGCGCGCGCCGTCACCGAAAACGAAGACGTCATCCGTCAGCGCATC
>JBFMFA010000516.1:0-3391 GCA_040753195.1 Gemmatimonadota bacterium
GAACGAAATCGTATCGCCTAACAAGCGCGCGAGAACGGTGACCGCGGCAGCCGACTGCGTGGAGTGTCCCGAGGGGTACTCGGGGAACGGCGGCGTCGGGATCACTGAACTGAATGACTTGTCGAAGACGCGGTGCATATAACTCACGGGGCGTACCACCATGGAGCGGTACTTCTCCTTCCAGGTGCCGATGAACGCGTCGTGGATTGCCACCGACGTCAGCGCATACAGCTCGGCGGCCTGCGGAGCGGTGAGCCCGCGTCGTGCAATCATTTGATTCACCACGCTGATCCAATGAAAGCCAGGCGTCCCCGTCGCGACCGGATTGTCGGCCCAAAAGAGGGCGATTGTGCGCCGCTCCTCATCGAGGCGCGTGACCGAATCGGCGAACTCCTTCCCCATCTTCCAGAACGGCGATCCACTCGTTTCGGAATACGCCGGCGGCGCAGGCGGCCGGCATTCATCGCCGTCACTCAGTGCGAGCGGACGCAAATCCCCCCAGTACGGTTCTGTGGGTCGCACCGGGTTGAACGTCGGCAGCGTCGTGCCCGCGGAGTTCTTTGGACGATTCGTGAACACGAAGCGCTCACCGGCCCGCTCCAATTCCAGCGTTAATCCGGGATTCGTGGGAGCTACGAGATCGCTTTCGCCAGACAGCATGATCGGCACGAACTGATCGGTCGTGACCGTGTTCTCCCACTGCTCGCGTTGCTTCGGTGCGGTCCAGGTCCGCTTGCGCGTCTCGAAGAACCCGTCTCCGGCAGCCCACGCCAGGATGGCCGCACCTAACGAGCGACCATGCTCGACGGAGCGCGCGCTCAGCGCGTCGCCGACGCCGGCAGCTGCGCGTACCGCGATCTGCGCGTCTGCCAGCGAGTCGACGGTACGCCGCGTGCTCGCAAAACCGTCGCGGAAGAGCGAATCGAGGACGACCCGCATGGCTGCCGCCGCCGCGCTCGCACCGTCAACGCCGTCGCTAGGAGCCTGAGGTAGTGCCGTTAGGCCGTTCAGCTGGCCGGCGAGGGACCGCAGCCCGCTGGCACGATCGGCGGCGTACCCTTCGTACAGCGCGAGGCTACCATAGGCTGAAATGCGCGCCGCCACCGGCGGACCAAGCCGTTCACTCCTCACGAAGGACAACGAGGACCGCAGCCACTGTCCCACGGCTTGCGGATCGGGAGCCGGAGGCTCCGCGCAGCCAGCCAGGAGCGCGACTATTACGACTGACACTGATCGCCGCATGCCGTAATCCTACTCTCGCGTTGTCGGAGACAGCAACCGGCCGTTCACCGTGCTATTCTTGGCGCCACGATGGCATCGAGTGAAACCCTTCGTGACCCGCGGCGCGTGGTTGCCGGAGCCCTGCTTGTCCTGCTGAGCAGCTGCAGCTCCGACGCACCGCGCTCGTCCGGGGAGTCCCAGGGCGGGACCGTCGCCGCGCAGCAGCGCCGCAGTCCCGTCGCCGACTCGATCCGCGCCCGTCGCGAGGCAGCGCTGCAACGCCGCCCGGACACGTTAGGTATGCGTGCCGATTCGGGTCGCGTGTTAGGCAGTCTGTCGGCCAAAGTCTGGGTCGTCGTGATGAGCGATTTCCAGTGCCACAGCTGCCGCGATTTTGCGCGCAACGCCCTTGCGCCCTTCCGTCGCGAGTTCGTCGACAAGGGACTCGCGCGTCTCGCCTTTGTGAATGCTCCGCAGGATCGGCACTTCAATGCTCGCTTCGCCGCCACCGCCGCGTTATGCGCCGCGACCGTCGGCCGCTTCTGGGAGATGCACGATTCCCTCTTTGCGCAGCAGGCGGTGTGGGAACGCATGCCCGACCCGCGCCAGTACTTTGAGTCGCTCGCGGGAGCGGCCGGCGTTCCGGCCGGCGTACAGAGCGACTGCGTCGCCCGTAATCGCATGCTCCTGCGCCTCTCGAGTGATCTCGAGCAAAGCCGAAACGCATCCATAACGGACGTGCCAGCGGTTTTCGTTGCCGATCGCCGGCTCGACGCCGATAAGCTTACATATGACGGTCTCGCCGCCGCCGTGAAGAAGGCCATCGCCGAGGGGCGATAGGGAACAGTTTGCGGTATTGTAGTCCTCAACTTTGAGTGTTCCTCGAGGTGTTCAGTTCGAGAAAGCAGTTCATGGTCTGAGTCCGAATGACTTGAACTGCAGACTTGAACTGCAAACTTGAACTGTGAACTTGAACTGTGAACGTGAACTGCGAACTCGACTTTACTCCAATCTCAAAACCCAAAACTCAAAACTGTTCTTTAGATTCCTACCCGTGAAGCGAATCCCTATTCTGATACTCGCGAGCGCGTTCGCGTGCACCTCGCAGGACGGCAAGCAAGTGGCCGTCTCGCAGGAGGCCGCCGCGTCAGCTCCTGCCGCGACGGATACCGCCGATCCGCGGCTCGGCAAGGCCGACCTCGCACGCATTCAGGGCGCCCCCACGGCAAAGGTCTGGTTCGTCATCGTGAGCGACTTCCAATGCCCGTACTGCAAGCAGTGGCATGACTCAGAAGGCGAAACGCTGCGACGCGAATATGTGCGAACAGGAAAGGTCCGCGTGGCGTACGTGAACTACCCGTTAGGCCAACATGGACAAGCCGTGCCCACGGCCGAAGCAGCGATGTGCGCAGGAATCCAGGACAAGTTCTGGGAGTATCACGACGCCCTCTTCGCCACGCAGGCCAACTGGTCGGCATTGCGCGACGCGACGGGGTTGCTGGACTCGCTCGCGACCACCGTGGGGCTCAACGTCCCTGCACACAAACAGTGTCGTGACCAGCACGTCCTCCTGCCGTTGATTGTCGCCGACCGCGATCGCGCACAGGCGTCCGGTGCGCGATCCACACCGACGTTCATCGTTGGCGGCCAGGCGATGAGTGGCGTCATTCCCATGTCGACGCTGCGCCCCATTCTCGACAGCGCCGTCGCGCAGGCGGCGCGTTAGGCTGCATTGAATGGACTCCTGCGTGTCGCGTACGCCGGCGCAACGGCCGCCGCACACGCGCTAGTCGCCGTCGCGCCCGCGTCTGAGCGGAAGCTCTGGCGCGCACTCGCTGGACGGCGTGGTGTCCTCCAGCGCTTGGAGCGCTGGGCGGCCACGCATCGCGACGTGTCGCGACCTCTCCTCTGGATGCACGCCCCTTCAGTCGGTGAGGGATTGCAGGCACGAGTCATTCTCGAACGCATGCGCGGTCGCCGGCCCGACGTGCAGATCGCATACACATACTTTTCGCCGAGCGCGGTGACCTTCGCGGCGTCGGTGCCCGCGGATGTGCGCGACTATCTGCCGATCGACACGACCGCCGGCGTGCGCCGTGCACTGAGCGCGCTGCGACCGACCGCACTCGTCTTCAGCAAACTCGACGTCTGGCCCACGCTCGCGCGCGAA
>JBFMFA010000517.1:0-3388 GCA_040753195.1 Gemmatimonadota bacterium
GGCGTGCTGGTACTCAATGGCGCGCGCCAGCGGGAGCGTTATGCACATCACTCGGAACCGGGCGTAGATCGTGCATTCGAAGAGTTCGAATGGCAGCGCAACTACCTGGTTCGCAGCGCGACAGCGGCTACCGAGCGGTCGCGGGTGCATCCATCGCGCAACAACTGGGGTCCGATTGTCGTGCCCTCGCGGCACTATTTCATGCTCGGTGACAATCGTGATAATTCACTGGATAGCAGATACTGGGGCTTCGTTCCTGACAGTATGCTGAAAGGTGCTCCGCTTTTCATCTACTACAGCTACTCACCCGACAGCGTGACGCGCGTTCCGTGGCTCACGCAAATCCGGTGGCGTCGGCTGGGCACTCGCGTGCAGTGAGCGAACTGTCGCACTACTCCGAAGAAGAAGTCGGCGGCGCTGAGGCTGAATACCTCGTCGAGCGCGCGCGTGCGGCCAACGGACGGCGACGCACAGGACGTCGCACGGCTGTCGACGAAGGCTCGCTCGATCAATACTTGCGCGACATCTCTGCCTATCCGCTCATAACGCGGGAGCAGGAAGTCGAACTTGCGAAGGCCATTCGGCGCGGCGATCAAGAAGCACTCGACGCACTGGTGCGCAGCAACCTGCGATTCGTCGTGTCCGTCGCCAAGAAATACCAGAATCAGGGCGTCTCCCTTTCCGATCTCATCAACGAAGGGAACCTTGGCCTCATCCGAGCAGCGCACAAATTCGACGAGACCAAAGGGATCAAGTTCATCTCGTACGCCGTGTGGTGGATCCGCCAGGCGATTCTCCAGGCGTTGGCTGAACAATCGAGAATCGTTAGGGTCCCGCTGAATCGCGCCGGTACGCTGCATCGTATCGGGAAGCGCGCCAACGCACTGCTGCAAGAGCTGGGACGCGAAGCCACGCACGCCGAGATCGCCGACGGCATGGACATCACCGTCGAAGAAGTCGCGAAAACGATGTCGATCTCGCAGGCGCACCTGTCGCTTGATGCGCCCATCACGCCAGGCGAAGACAACAAGCTCCTGGATTACCTCCCCGACAATCTCAATCCGCCGCCTGACGAGCAGACGTTCGAAAAGGCGCTGACGGAGTCGGTGGAAGAAGCGTTGGCGAGTCTGAAGGAACGTGAAGCCAAGATTCTTCGCCTCTATTTCGGTCTCGATGGCGAAGAGGCCATGACGCTGGAGCAGATCGGCGCCCTGTTAGGCATCACCCGCGAGCGCGTGCGCCAAATCAAAGAGAAAGCGCTTTCTCGACTGAGGCACGTCTCTCGCGCCAGGGCGCTGGAATCCTTCCTAGGATAGGCGCCAGGCGCTAGGCGTGAGGGGCGCTGCCCTTTCGCCTTGCAGTGCACGAGGGCATCATCCTTGGCTCGCGCTCATGCCTCACGCCTCGCGCCTTGCGCCTTGCTACCGCTGCCCTACCGCCCAAAAAACGTCCTCATCGGCTACAACGTCCACGACAAGCTCGTGGCATACTTGCGCGAGCGGCGCGGCGACCTGGACTATCGCAGCAAGCTGTTCACGGAGGTCACGAACGACGATGTGCAATGGGCGGACGTATTCGTCGGCTTCCGCCGACCTCCCATTACGAATTGGGGGAACGTTCGCTGGATCCACTCGGTGGGTGCCGGCGTCGATGCATTTTTGTTTCGCGCGGACCTGCCGAACCACGTGCTGGTGACACGCACGAGCGAGCCCTTTGGGCCACAAATCGCGGAGTATTGCCTAACGCGGGCTTTGATGTTCACGCAGCACATCCGCGAGTTGGAGCGCTCGCAGGCGAAACGCAAGTGGGAGCCGCGGTTCATCGACACGTTGGCGGGCACACGCGCCGTGATCGTCGGTACCGGGGAGATCGGTAGTGAGATCGCGCGTCGCTTCCGCGCGATGGGTTGTACCGTGGACGGCGTTTCGCGCGGCGGACGCGCGAATGAGGCGTATCACGCGACGCATCGCCTGGAGTCGCTCCCGAAACTGGCAGCCGAGGCGCGCTGGCTGATCGCGGCCCTGCCGCTCACCGAGGACACGTTCCACCTCATCGACGGCAAGACCTTCAGCGCGTGCCGCGGAACTGTGTTCATTAATGTCGGACGCGGCGCCGTCGTGGACGAACGTGCGCTGATCGCCGCGCTCAATGACGGCACGTTGGGCGGCGCGGCACTGGACGTTTTTGAAGACGAGCCTCTCGCTGAGACCTCACCGCTCTGGACACACCCCAACGTCATCGCCTCGCCGCACATTGCCGGCCTAACGACGACGGCCGGTGCGGGGGACGGCTTCCTCGAGTGCCTCGCCGAGCTGGAGCATGGCATTCAACCTCGGTGGGCCGTCGACCGCCAACGCGGTTATTAGGTGCTAGCTTTGACCTTCGACCTTTGACCTGTAGTCCATGAAGTTTTCCGTCATCACGTTAGGCTGCGACAAAAACACGGTCGATAGCGAACGCTATCGCGCCGAGCTTGTGGCGCACGGCGCCGAGCCGGCGGCGTCGCCCGATCAAGCCGAACTGATTGTCGTGAATACGTGCGGGTTCATCGACGCGGCGAAGCGCGAGTCGATCGAGACGATCGTCGAGGCCGGACGGCAGCGCGAAAGTGGGAATCTCCGTGTCCTCGCGGCAGTGGGATGCATGGTGCAGCGCTACGAGGACGCATTACGCGAAGCGTTGCCTGAGGTCGATCTTTTTCTCGGTGCCTCGCAGGCAGACCAGCTCGTACCGCAGCTGGTCGCGAAAGGCGTTTTGGGTTCAGCGTTCACCGTTCATCCGGGCGAACGCGTGTACGAAGGCGATCTGCCCCACGTTCGGTATTTGAAAGTGAGTGAAGGGTGCGATCATGGTTGCGCGTTCTGCGCAATCCCCCTCATGCGCGGCCGCCATCGCTCTTTTGCGTTACCCGACGTGGTGCGCGAAGCGCAGCTGCTCGAGGTGCAAGGTGCGCGTGAGGTCAACCTCGTGGCGCAGGATCTGGCGCACTACGGGCGAGACATCCGCGACGGCAACGGTCTGGCGGAGCTGCTGCAGTCGCTGCTCCGGGAAACCGACATCGCGTGGTACCGCCTTCTGTACATCTATTCGGCGGGCCTAACGAGTAAGCTGCTCGAAACGATCGCGCGCGAGCCGCGCATCGTGCGCTATCTGGATATTCCGATGCAGCATGCGTCAGATGCCGTGCTGGCGCGTATGCGTCGTCCCGAGCGTCAGGCGCGCCAGCGGGAGAAGATCCGCGAGATTCGATCGATCATCCCGGGAGTCGCCATCCGTACGACGGTGATCGTTGGTTTCCCAGGCGAAACTGAAGAGGACTTCGAGCAGCTGTGCGCCTTCCTCGAAGAAGTTCAGTTGGAGCGCGTGGGCGTGTTCACGTTTTCGCGCC
>JBFMFA010000518.1:0-3380 GCA_040753195.1 Gemmatimonadota bacterium
ACCTTGGCGTCGAAGCGCCAGCGCTCGCGGCCCGTGACCGGATCGAGCGCGAAGACTTTGCCTAACGGCGTGCTGATGTACATCGTCCCATCCACGACCAGCGGCGTCACTTCGAGCGACGGCTCGCTCCCGCGACGCGGACGCAGGCCCGCCTCACCCGTATTGAACGTCCACGCCACCTGCAGCGTCGCCACGTTCTCGCGTGTTATCTGCGTGAGGGGCGAGAAGCGGGCGCCGCCCGGATCGCGGCCGTAGCTGGCCCAATCGCCGCGCGCTTGCGCCGATAGATCACTACTGCCTAACGCGGTGGCGGCGATAACGAGCCTGGCCGTCCGCACGCGGCTAGACGTAGCGGCCGACGGCCATTGTGAGCACCGCGATACCAACGAGTGTCGTCACGATCGCGTTCAATCGATTGGCGCGCGTACGTATCGCCTGCAGCTGCGCCCCCAACGCCTCGCGCTCACCCGGCGGGGCGGCCGCAACCTGCGGTCCAAGCGCGGCCAGCTTCGCCATCGCTGGTCGGAAGAAGAGCATCCCGATGAGAAACGCCAGAATCGCCGCCGTGGCACCCGTGCTGTAGGTCATCCCAACGCTAGATCCCATGTACTGTGGCTGACCGGCCGATGCCCGAAAGAGCAGATACAAGCCCGACAGGATCGTTACGATCGCCGCGATAGGCATCGCGTTCAGCATGCCCCGCTTCACAAGGGCGGCGCCCACTTTCGCGCCATCGGGCCCGGCGTCGCGGATCGCCGGCGCCAGGAAAAGCACATTGAAAAACACAGTTCCACCCCAAAACACGCCGAGTCCGACGTGTAGTACGCGCATGACGATTTGCAGGAGATCCATGGTTGTGTGGGTCGAGAGGCGATGAACCTACACACACCAGGGAGACGCTGCTACTAAATTGGGCTCGGACTGGCGAGCCGGAGTGCCGGCCGGCTCGTCGCATCGCCCCACCGCGAACCCGGAGACCCGTGCCTAACCGTCGTCTGCGAGTCGGACGCCTGATCGGTACACTGGTCGTGCTCGGTCTCGTGTGCATCCTCATTTACGCCAGCACGTTCGTTTTTTCGTACGGCGATCTGTTCCGGCGTGACGATCCGCTCGTTAGGTCGGACGTGGCGCGCCTGCATCCGGCGCGCGTGGAGCGCGTCGACCGCGCCGGTGACGAAGCGGAGTTGCAGCGGATCGTGCGCGACGCCGCGGCCACAAAGCGCAAGGTCTCCATCAGCGGCAGCCGGCACAGTCAAGGCGGGCACACGTACACGGCCGGCGGCGTGGTCCTCGACATGCGCGCATTCAATCGCGTGCTTTCGATCGATACGGCGGCCCTAACGATTACGGTGCAGAGCGGCGCGACATGGGCCGAAGTACAACGCGCGCTGCAGCCGCGGCGAATGGCCATCAAGGTCATGCAGTCGTCCAACATCTTCACCGTGGGGGGAACGCTCAGCGCCAACGCGCACGGCCGCGACATCGACGTAACGCAAGTGGTCGAAGTCGTGGATCGCTTTCGGCTGCTGCTTGCCAGCGGAGACATCGTCGAGGTCAGCCGCGATAGCAACCCCGAACTCTTCGCTCTCGTGATCGGCGGCTATGGGATGTACGGCGTGATCCTGGACGTCACGCTGCGCGTCACGCGCGACGAATTGTATGAACAGCGCGCGGTGTCCATGGACTACACCGAGTTTCCGCGCTACTTCGCCGAGCAGGTACAGCGAGATTCGCAGGTGGTATTCGTGCTGGCACGCCCTTCGATCGATCCCGATCCGACATCGTTTCTGCGAGAGATCACCGTCGCGACGTGGCGCCGCGCCCCGCCGGGAACGACGGGCGATTTTACGCTCACCGACGAAGCACACGTTAGGCGCGACCGCTTCTTTTTCGGCCTTTCACGGCGCTTTGACTGGGCCAAGTCGCTGCGCTGGACGCTGCAGAAGCGAGTCGAGTTAGGCACCGGGGCGGCCCGCATCATGTCGCGCAACAACTCCATGCGCCCGCCGCTCGCGCCGCTCGAGTTTCTCTATTACAACTCCAGCAAAGACACGGACATCATTCAGGAGTATTACATCCCTGTCGACCGGTTCATTCCTTTCATGGACCGATTCCGCGAAATACTGGTCGCGGGGAAGATGAACGTGCTCAGCTCGACGGTCCGTTACGTCACGCCAAACGCAACGCCGGCGCTGGCGTACGCACCGGCGGTGCCTGTTTTTGCCATCATTCAAATGAGCAATGTCGGCCTGTCCTCGGAAGCGCAGGCGCATGCCGAGGCGGTGACGCAGCAGATCGTTGACGCCGCGATCGAGAATGCGGGCACGTATTATCTCACGTACCAACTGTACCCGACGGTCGAGCAATTCCATCGCGCGTATCCACGGGGCCGCGAAGCGTTTGAACGCAAGCGTTTTTACGACCCTAACGAGATCTTCTCGAGCCAATTCTACGAAAAGTATGGTCGCAGCCCGCAACGTCAGTAGGCCGCGCCGCGGTCGCGTCGTGCGTAAGGTGCTCTTTGCGCTTTTACTCATCGTCGTCGCGTGTGCGCTGTATCTCTTCCTGTACGAGCCGCCATACCGCGGCACGCTCGTCGCAAAACCGGCACGCGTGCTCGTATTCGCGCACCGCGGCTTCGGCGTGCATGCCCCCGACAACGCGCTGTATTCGGTCGAGCGTGCCCTCGCCGCCGGCATGGACGGCGTCGACGTCGATGGACAGTTCACTCGTGACAGCGTCCTGGTGATCTATCACGATCTCAGCGTCGACCGCCTAACGTCGGGCTCTGGGCGCGTCGCGCAGAAAACCGCTGCTGAAATGCTCGCGCTCGACCTCGGCCCCAAATTCGACACCAGCGTAACCGGCGCCAATGTGCGAACCTTCGAGGATTTCGTGCGCACGGTCATGCAGTCGCCGCACGCCATCCTCATGGTGGAGCTCAAAGTACCGAGCGCGAAGGCCTCGGGTATCGAACAACAAGCGGCCGACGTCATCGCGAGACACAACGCGCACGAGCGCGTCGTGCTCAGTTCATTCAATCCACTTGTGCTCTATCGCCTCAAGAAGATCGACCCGAACATCCGAACCGCGCTGATCTTCATGGACACCAACTGGAATCCCGAGCTCATCGCCGAAATTCGTCCCGAAGACCGGGTCGATCTCCCATGGGCCGTGCGTCAGGAGTTCATCCGCCGCGCGATCCGCAAGATCGTGAAGCCGGACATGCTGAGCATCAACCACGAAGTCGACGCCAATGTCATCACCCGGTTGTTAGCGAAGGGCTGGCCGGCCTTCATCTGGACGATCGACGAAGAAGAGCAAATCAAAAGCGCACTCGCCAAACGCCCGTTCGGCATTATCACCGACCAGCCGCTCCT
>JBFMFA010000519.1:0-3380 GCA_040753195.1 Gemmatimonadota bacterium
ATACGAACCGTGAGGCTGTGGCTGTACATGTACGAGCGTTGCTGGCGCGACTCGCCGAGCAACGCCTTCTGTCGACCTGACAAAAACCCGACCTGCCATGGCCGAACAGGAACTGCCTAACTATGAAGTCCCGGAGCTGTTGGTGTACGGTACGTTTCGGGAACTGACGCAGCTCGACTGGTCGATGGGGATCTATCCCACGGTGAGCAGCCGGCGGAGGCGGAGACGACCACACCCGCCGTATGGCGGTTGTCAGGTAAGCGGCTTTGGCTCTTCGTCCTGCTCGTCGTCCTCCTAGCGAGCATGCTGGGGTACTATTCGGCGTTTGGGGGGCGCGTCCGCTCCGACGTCCCGTTGCCAGAGCTGCCGCAGGCTGGCGCCGGTCCGGCCGATTGGACGCTGCAGCAGGCTGCGCACGACCGACCGCTGCCTAACGGTGGGTTGCTGGGAGCGTCCACGAAAGGAGCGTGCGAGGTCTCGCTGTGGCGATCCGAGACGGGGTTTCGTTTACGCCATACCTGCGTCGGCGAATACGACATCTCGGCGGACGGGTCTCATATCACATGCTGGCGCAACGCCGACAGCTCGAACGAGGCCGTTCAGAATGACCTGACGGGGCGGCTCATCCCGCTCGCGTTTCATGCCCGCGGTGCGCTGTGTTTGCACGCAAGCGGAGTCGATGTCGGCGGCGGCGGCGCGGTGGCGTTCGTTGGCGAGCCGCGCATCGGCAAGTCGACGTTAGCGTACGCGATGGTGCAGCGTGGGGCGCGGCTGAGCAGCGACGATGTGGTGATCCTCGACACACAGCCGAATGTCGTTATGCGGAGTGGCGTTCCGCGCCTGCGTCTCTGTAGCGATGCCGCCGCGTGCCTGGTGGCGACGGATACGCCGCGAAAGAGCCCGTTCGATCGCAAACATGTGATCGAATTGCAGCGCCCCGACGCGCTTGCGGCACTCTTCGCCCCGTTACGGGCGATCTATCTGTTAGCGCCGTCCCGGGTGAGGCGCACGGATCCCGCCGCACGTCGCACGCAGTTGCTAGCGCAGCCGGCGTCGCTGTTGCTCGTGAGGCACGCGAGGCTCGGGCGCGTGCTGTCGAAAGATGCAGCGGCGGATGTGTTGATTCGCGCGGCGGCCGTCGCGCGACAGGTTCCAGTTTACGTGCTGCACCTTGCGCATGATCTGGCACGCATAAACGAAGTGGCAGCTGCGGTGATGGATTGGCACACCGGACCAGTGGCGGCGACCGGGACTCATGGGTGACGGCGTCGGAACGCTCGATAGCGTCGAGCTGGAGCCCACCGCGGTCTTGCCTAACGCTCTGCGTTGGCGCCCGCCTGCTGATATACGTCTTTACCTAGCCGTTGAGCGAGCAGTAGCGCGGATGCAGGCAGCGCTCAGTGTCAGCTTTGTTGGACTGAGTCTTGGGGCGCTGACGGAACGCCGGCGTTACGCGATCGATCGCGTCTATTACGACCGTGAGCGCATGTATCACACGGCGCGCTACAACGAGCAGGGTCTTTTTGAATGGGAACGCCAAGCTGTCGACAAATACTTCGGCGGGTGCAGATCCATCGTCGTGGCCTCGGCGGGAGGAGGTCGCGAGGTCATCGCCTTACGACGAATGGGTCTGGAGGCCGTTGGCTTTGAGTGTCACGCCGACCTGGCGGTATTCGCGAACAGCCTGCTCGAGCGGCTGGGGCTGAACGCAATCGTGCACACTGCAGCACGCGACCAGTGCCCCGCGTTAGGTGTTTCTTGCGACGGCGCCATTCTCGGCTGGGGCGGTTATATGCTGATCCGAAGCCGCGCTCGGAGAGAACACTTCCTGCGCGGCATCAGACGACTCCTGCCGCTCGATGCGCCACTCCTGTTGTCGTTCATGGTGCGCCCGCGCTCCCGCCGATTTGCGCTCGCCGCAAAAGTCGGCAACGTCTGCCGATTCGCGTTCCGCGGAAATCGCGTTGAGGTCGGCGACTATCTGGTACCGAATTACGTGCACTTTTTCACCCGTGCAGAGATAGAGCAGGAACTCGAGAGCGCCGGATTCAGGCTCGCCTTCTACAGTCCCACGCCTTACGGCCACGCCGTGGCGCACGCGATCTAGAAGCCGATGAGTGAAGGCCTAAACCGTCGCATAGCGTTAGGGCGCGCTGTCTGGCGCATCATGCGGCTGGCGGCGCCACACCGCAGACGGCTCGCGCTCGCCTTGCTCTTTGCTCTCGTCATGACGGGCGTCTCGCTCGTCATCCCGCTCGCAATCAAGGAACTGCTCGACACCATCGTCGGCGGGGCGGATCGCTCGGCGCTCAACACGCTCGCGCTCATGATGTTCGCGCTCTTCGTCTTTCAGGGCGTGATGAGCTTCGCAGCCAACTACCTGCTCGCGTGGACCGGCGAACGCATCGTCGCCGACCTGCGGCGCAGCGTGTACGCGCACCTGCACCGCCTCTCATATCGCTTCTTCAACGACCAGCGTACGGGGACGTTCGCGTCGACCCTAACGAATGACGTCTCCTCGGTGCGAACGGCCGTCACGGACGCGCTCATCGCGCTTGTCACGGAGACGTTGACGCTGGTTGGAGCGGCGGCGTTGCTCGTGATGATCAACTGGCGCCTGAGTCTCTTGATCTTCGCGATCATCCCAGGTGCGGCGCTGTTGAGCCGCGTCTTCGGCCGCATGCTGCGCGACATGTCGCGCGCCGCGCGCGACCGCCTCGCTGAATCCACCGCCGTCGCCGTCGAGACGTTGAGCAGCATCCGCGTCGTCCTGGCCTTTGCGCGCGCCCCGTACGAGACGCTGCGCTACAACAACAGCGTGGAAGCGCTATTCGCTGCCGTTCGCCGGAAGGCGTTAGGCAATGCGTTCTTCGGCGCGACGATCGGCTTCCTCTTTTTCACTGCAGTCGGCGCGATATTCTGGTTCGGTGGGCTGGAAGTACTCGCCGGCAGGCTCTCGGCCGGCGACCTCGTGGCCTCGCTCTTCTACGCGCGCTCGATCGCCGGATCTGCCGGCTCGCTCTTCAGCGTGTACAGCTCCTTCAACACAGCGGCTGGAGCGTCGCAGCGACTCTTCGAGATCCTCGACCACAAGCCGGACGTCGCCGATGCCCCGGACGCCATCGATTTGCCGCGCGTACGCGGGCACATCCGCTTCGACAATGTGAGCTTCAGCTACGTCCCGAGCGTCCCCGTTCTCAGCAACGTCGATCTCGATGTCACACCGGGGACGCGACTCGCAATCGTCGCGTTGAGCGGCGTCGGCAAAACCACGCTGCTGCACCTCATCCCGCGCTTCTTCGACGTGCAGTCAGGGCGCGTGCTCATCGACGGCCACGACGTGCGCTCGGCGCGGCTGCTCTCGCTGCGCGAACAGATCG
>JBFMFA010000520.1:0-3379 GCA_040753195.1 Gemmatimonadota bacterium
GTCCACTAATGCCGTCGTGACCGTCGTTTTGCCGGCCCCAGACGGTCCCGCCACGAGCATCACCCCGTTGTAAGCGGGGAGTGCGACCGCCGCCGCGTCGTCGGTTTCGCCGAGTGGGAGATCGTGCCTCGTTAGGCGCTGATTGAGTTCCGCGAGATCCGACTCGATCATGTCGTCGATCAGCTGTATGACGCCGGCACCGTGATCCAGCTGCGTGACCCAGTCCACGCGCGACTTGACGCTGTCGAGCGCGTTCGCCACCGCAACGCCGCACTCGCACGCGCTGAGAAACGCGTGATCGTTCTCCGCGTCACCAACACCAACGGTGTTGTGTAGCGACAGCTTCAGTGAATCGAGCGCGCGTTGCAGCCCAACGGCTTTGTTCAGCCCCGAGGGGAGCACCATTACGGCGCCCTTGTTGAAGATCACCTGCAATTCCAGCGCAAGATCGCGGATCACGTCATGCACAATCGTGTCGTATGGCTGCCAGGTCGCCACGATGACACGGCCAACAGAGATTGGCGCAACGCCGCGTTTCTCCAACTCCCGCACGAATTCCGCGGGCGGTGGCTCGCCAATCGGCTGCTCACTGCGCGTCGCGGGCTCGTACAACAGCGCCCCATTCTCGGCGACCACACGATCGAACAGGTCGATACGCGGAAAGACCCGCGTGAGTTCGCCGAGTTCGCGACCCGTGACGAGAATCAGCTTGCGACCGGACGTCCTGCAGCGTTCCAGCGCGGCAATCGTCGCGTCGTCGACGCTGCCGTGATGAGCGATCGTACCATCGTAATCGGTGGCGAGAGCCAGATAGCGCATTGAATCAGCAACTACGCAAGGCGTGAACCGTGAACTAACAACCGGAACTGACCACTACTAACGTACAACTGGGTTGCGCCTCCAAAGTGCCAACGCACCACTCGTTTTTGCCTCTGGTTCGGTCTCGCCGCGGGCACTACTCTGTGAGAAGCGCAAAGTGCCGCACTCGACAGCGATAGGTTCGGGGCTCTCGTGTATTCGACCTGTACGTACTGTTATTGCCCGCTAGGCACGAACGCGGTCCTGGAGACGTTCAAAGTCTCGCGCCGCGTCGCGTTCGATCCGGCGAAAGCGTGCCTGTGGGCAATCTGCAAACATTGCGCGCGTTGGAACCTTGCGCCGGTCGAGGAGCGCTGGGAAGCCGTCGATGAGTGCGAGCGCCGTTTCCGCGCAACGTCCCTGCGATACTCGTCAGGCAACATCGGCCTCGCCTGGCTGCACAATGACCTCGAGCTGATCCGCGTTGGCCCCGCGTTGCGACCTGAAGTGGCCGCGTGGCGTTATGGGCGCGTCCTCACGCGGCGCCGATCGCTCGCCACCCATGCGGTTGAGCGCCTCGCGTCGACCATGGTTCGCGCGGTCCATGCACTCACGTCGTCGCGTCATGTGCGCACGCGCGACCCACGTGCGGCTTTCGCTCAGACGGTGCTCGCGATGTACGGGAATCGCGTGCTGGACCTCGTGCACTTGCCGTCTGATTTTGCGCCCCAGGATGAGGACGTACCCGTTGCGGTCGTACGCTTCCGGCACCTAACGCGAGCAGCGCTGGTGCGGCCGGAGCCCGGCCAACCGTGGGCGCTGCATGTACCGCACGATCACGGCGTGCTGAAGATTGAGGGAGACGCGGGGGTGCGGGCCGCGGCGCGCGTGCTGGCCATTATCAATGGGACCGAGCGCGGCGGCGGATATTCACACGTATTGATCGAGAGCGCGGCGCGTAAAGTGGACGAGAGCGCCTTCCCGGGGAGCTACTTCAATCGTGTGCTCGCCATTGCGTTGCGATCGCACTGGGGGCGTGGCTCGGGCGAAGAGACGGCGCTCGTGCATCGCCAGGTGGACGCCCTGGAGGTGGCGTCCACGGATGTGGAGCGGTTGGCATTCCGCCTAACGGGACGGACGTTCTGGGGGCAAGGCGGTATCGGGAGCGAACCGAGCGCCGCGTTGCTGGATGTGCCCCTCGTCGACCGGCTCGCCCTCGAGATGGCGGCGCATGAAGAGAGCGAGCGTCGCGCGCTCGAAGGGGAGTTGAGCGACCTGGAAGAGGCGTGGCGCGAGGCCGACGAGATCGCGACGATCGCCGACGCGCTGCTGACCTAGTCCCCCTTCAGTACAGCGACAGGGTTCAACGCCGCGGCGCGCCGTGCAGGGATCCAGCTCGCCAACACCGCCGCGACGAGGAGCACTACGGCAACAATGACATACGTGAGGGGATCGGCGGTGCTCACTCCGTACACGACGCCGCGCATCGTGCGCGTCAGCGCAAAGGCGGCTGGAATCCCCACCGCGAGACCGGCGAGTGTATGGCCGAGTCCCTGGCGCAAGATGAGCGCGACGATTTGCTGACGACGAGCGCCTAACGCGGATCGCACCCCAATCTCATGGCGGCGTTGGGTCACGCCAAACGCGACCACGGCGTATACACCGATCGCGGCGAGCAGAAGCCCGATGGTGGCGAAGGCGGCAAGTAAACGCAGCACCAAACGTTGCCGTGCGCTCGACTCGGACACCACGGCCGTGAGCGCGCGCATGCCGGCGATGGGAACCGCTGGATCGAGCCCCCGCACTTTCTGGCGCGCCGCCTCGGCGATGCTCAGAGGATCCACCGTTGTGCGCACGACGATGTTGAGGAAACTCATCGCGACCTGCCCGAGCGGGAAGTACATCTCGGGATCCGGCTCCAGTTCCACGGCCTGATGCCGTACACCCGCGACGACCCCGATGACACGCACCCACTCGCCGCGCGTGGCATTCCCGGCACGAAAGCGCCTGCCTAACGCATCCTCGCCAGGGAAGAGGCGCCTTGCCAGCACGTCGTTGATGAGCGCAACCCGCTCGGTCGTCGCTACGTCGGTCGCCATGAACGATCGACCCGAGATCATGCGAATTCCCATGGTCCGCATGTAGTCGCCCTCGATGATGCGCCAGCCACCACGCACCGGCGCTTCACCCGGCGATACTGGTCGTCCCTCGACCTCGATATCCGCCCACCAGTTATAACCGCTCATCGGCAGGTGATGAATCCCGCCGACCGTCTGTACACCTGGCAGCGCGCGCACTTCCTCAACGACGCTTTTGAAGTACTCGCGTAGCTGCTGAGTCGACTTCCCGGTTGGCTGCAGTCGGAACGTCAATGCGTGCTCTGCCTGGAAGCCTGGATCCACGTGTCCCAAGCGCCACAGCGTTTTCACCATAAGGCCCGCTCCCGCTACAAGCACTACGGCGAGCGCCATCTCCGCACTCACCAACACCCCACGCCAGCGCGCCCCGACGCGTCCAGCAGCGTCGCTGCGCGCGCGTAAGGCGTCGCTCGGATCAGTGCGTGTCCCCGCTAGCGCCGGGA
>JBFMFA010000521.1:0-3361 GCA_040753195.1 Gemmatimonadota bacterium
ACTCGGCGCTATCCTTGCCGAATTCGCGCGCGATCTCAGCGTTCACGGAGTTGCGCAGGGAATCCGACAAGCGCATTGCGACCGTGTTCGCTTTAGTCAACGCGAGTACGACATGGCCGTCGCGGGTGACAATCGCCATTTGGTCCTCGCGTTCGAGGGCCGGCTGGTCATTCCGTTCGAAGGACTTCGCCTCTGAGCAGCCCACGCCTACGACCGTGGCGCAGACGAGCAATAGAGCGTAACCGAGTTTCATCGGACTCTCCCGAGATGGGGTCGGCGTGGCGATTCTTACGCAGGCGCGCCGCGCCTGTTTCGACACCTGTACCCCGACACCCAGCCAACGCGATGCGGTTTCTCCTTTTCCTCGCTGCTTCACCCGCCTTTCTTCAGGCGCAGCCTTCCCGGTCCGCCTGGTCGCAGGAGGTCCCGCGCCAGGCGCCAGTCGCGCGAGCCGTCACGTGGCTCGAGCAGAACTTCCCGCAGCAAGTGCAGGAGTGGATCCGCATCGCGCAAATGCAGGGGAAGAGCGAACACGAGCAGGAACGCGGCCGCTACGTAGCCGCTGAGATGCGCAAGGCGGGACTCGCGGTGAGAACCGACTCCATCGGCAACGTTATCGGCGTGCGTAAAGGGAAAGGTGGCGCACCGGCCGTGGTCTTCGCCGCCCACCTCGACATCGTCCATCCACTCGGCACCGACCTTCGCGTGCGGCGTAACGGCGACACGCTCCACGCGCCCGGGATCTTCGACAACTCGGCCAGCGTGGCAAACATGCTGGCTGTGATCAGAGCGCTGAACGCCGCGAAAATCGAGACGCAAGGGGACCTCATCTTCGTTGGAACGGCGCAAGAAGAGTTGGGTCTGCGCGGCATGGATTATTGGTTCGAACACAATCCGCGGCCCGGCATGCTCGTGTCCATGGACGGCGGTCTTGGACCCATCAACTACGGCGCGTTAGGCATCTACTGGACCAAGTACTACTATCGCGGTGAGGGGTCGCACACGAATACCTCGGCGGGGAAACCGCATCCCGCGCGTGCCGCGGCCGATGCGATACAGCGGATCTACGAAATCAGGATTCCGGAGGGTCGCGGGGGCGCGGTCTACAACGTCGGCCAGATTCACGGCGGCGTGATCTTCAACGGGATTCCGCAGGAAGTCTGGTTTTCGATGGACCTCCGTTCGGTAAACCCGACGTTGCTGGATTCGCTTGACGCCGAGATCGATCGTGTAGCGCGCGAGGCCGCTGAGCGCGGGAAAGTGCAGTTTGCGAAGGAGACTGTGCAAAAGAATCAGGCTGGAGGAACGGAGGAGATGTTGCGCGATCGTCGCGCGCATCCGCTGGTACAGACGGCAATCGACATTCAGAAATTCCTCGGCGTCGAAACCGGTGGACGCGATGCTCTCGCGACGGGGTCTACCGACGGCAACGAAGGTGTGATTCGCGCCGTGCCGACGATAACCGTCGGTCGCTCCTACGGCGGGAATCAGCACACGCTCAGCGAATGGGCGCATTGGCCGAGTGCGATGTTAGGCACGAAGCTGACGCTCTTTTTGGCGATCACGATGGGTCCGGCCGTCGGCGTGAACCTAACGCCAGTCCAATAACTGAACACAGTTCCAAACAACACACTCCCGCCATGAAGCGATTTCTCTTTGTGCTCGGTGTTCTGCCGGGCGTCCTCACTGCCCAGCGCACGCGTAACCCGGTCGCCGAGCGTGTCACCGTGCAGCCGGCGGCGCAATACGATTCTGCGCTGTACCAGGCGCTCGAGTGGCGCAACATCGGTCCGACGCGCGGCGGCCGCGTGACCACCGTCAGCGGCGTGCCTAACGATCCATTCACGTATTACATGGGGGCGACTGGCGGCGGCGTATGGAAGACGGAGGACGCCGGCGTCAGCTGGCGCAACATCAGCGATGGGTTCTTCAAGACCGGTTCCGTCGGCTCTATCGCCGTCGCGCCGGATGATCCGAATGTGATTTACGTCGGCATGGGCGAGGCACCCGTGCGTGGTGTCGCGTCATCGCAAGGGGACGGCGTCTATCGCTCGACCGATGCCGGTCGTACCTGGACGCACGTCGGCCTCGAAAAGACTCGCACGATCTCGCGCATTCTCGTCCATCCCAGGAACGCCGACATCGCGTGGGTCGGAGCGCAGGGGACGCGGTGGGTCGCGAGTGAAGATCGTGGCGTCTACAAAACGACGGACGGCGGAAAGACGTGGCGCAAGACGCTCACGCTGGGGCCTAACGCGGGTGTGAGCGAGATGTCACTGGACATCGTCAATCCGCGCATCATCTACGCCGCCACATGGGAGCACCAGCGGCTCCCCTGGCAGGTCAAGAGCGGCGGTCCAGGAAGCGGGTTCTGGAAGTCCGTGGATGGCGGAGAAACATGGACGCGCCTAACGGAAGGGCTTCCCAAAGGAGTCATGGGAAAGACGAGCGTCTCCGTTTCCCCGGCCAATCCCGATCGCGTGTGGGCACTGGTCGAGGCGGAACCAGAGGGAGGCTTGTATCGCTCGGATGATGCGGGAAAAACATTCCGACGCGTGAACGAGTCGCGCGAGATCCGTGCGCGCCCGTGGTACTACATCCACATGCTGGCGGACACGAGAAACGCGGACGTCGTGTACATCATGAACGCGCCTCTGCTCAAGAGCATCGACGGTGGGCGTACATTCAGCAACATCCCGGTGCCGCATGGCGACAACCATGCGCTGTGGATCAATCCAACCAACCCGCAGAACATCATCAACGGCAACGATGGCGGCGCGAACATCTCCTTCAACGGTGGCCGCACGTGGAGCACGCAGCAGAATCAACCGACCGCCCAATTCTATCGCGTCAATACAGACAACAAGTTCCCCTACCGGGTCTACAGCGGACAGCAAGACAATAGTTCCGTCGGACAGCTAGGCTGGGACCCGTCCGGCTTCGTGCTCGACTGGAAGAGCTGGGACGTGCGCGCTGGCTGCGAAAGCGCGTTCCTGGCGTTCGATCCTAACGATTCGCGTTACACCTATGGCGGTTGTTACCAGGGCATCATCGAGGAGCACGACGCCGAAACCGGCAAAACCCGCAACATCCAGGTCTGGCCCGCGTTAGGCCTCGGTGAGCCGAGCGATCTGCAAAAGTATCGCTTCAACTGGAACGCGCCGATCGTCGCGAGCCCGCACGATCCGAAGACGCTCTATCACGCGGGGAACCGAGTCTTCTCATCGACCGATCGCGGCTATACCTGGACGCCGATCTCGCCGGACCTCACGCGCAACGACAAGACCAAGCAAGGTCTCGGCGGCGCGCCGCTGACCAATGAAGGCGCCGGAGGGGAGGTGTATGGGACGATTTACGCGCT
>JBFMFA010000522.1:0-3353 GCA_040753195.1 Gemmatimonadota bacterium
CGCCAGGAGGGGACACGTGCGCACGATCTCCCTGACGACGTTCCTGAAGTGGTGAAGCGCGAGCGGCGTGAGCGCGTACTCGAGTTGCAGCGCTTCATTACAGCCGAACGCTACGAGCGGTACCTCAACACGTCGCAGCGCGCGATCGTTGACCGTCCCGCCTCAGCAGGGGAGCGTGCGCAAGCACGTCTCGAAATCCAGGCGGACGATATCGATGGAGTGACGTGGCTGGATGCAGGAGAGAGCCACCCGCCCGGTACGATACTCGAAGTGACGCCCCACGCCGTCGTGGACGACTATGATTTCGCCGCGCGCGGAAGCCGCGTGCTCGTTCCAGCGGCGCGGAGTTCAGCAGCTCTGCGGCGTCAGCTGCCGCTTGTCGCGACGTCGGTCGGAAGCTTTGGACGTGTTTAAGAGCGCGCGTCTTGTCATCGCATCGACCGCGGCGCTCACGCTGAACGCCGCGAGCGCGCAGGCGCAGTCACCAGCGGCTGGCGCCGACTCGCTCACGGTCTATCTCATGACGATGGGGCCAGGTGACTACGTCTGGGAGCGATTTGGTCACAACGCGATACTTATTCGCGACGCCCGCACGGGTCAGGACCGCGTCTATAACTGGGGAATGTTCTCGCTCGACGACTCCGGGTTCATCTGGCGCTTTTTGCGGGGCCGCATGCGCTATTGGATGGCCAGCGAAGATGCGCTGCTCACCATCGAGGCATATCGTCGTGCCAACCGGTCAGTAACCGTGCAGCAGCTCAACCTGTCGAGCGCGCAGAAGACCGCGCTCCAAGCCTTTGTCGAGCACAATGAACTGCCGGAGAATCGTTACTACGACTACGACTACTTCCGCGACAACTGCTCCACGCGCGTGCGTGATGCCCTCGATAAGGCGTTAGGCGGCGCCCTCAGCCAGCGCTTTCGAAGCAGAATCACGGATATGACGTATCGTGATCATGCGCGGCGTCTCATGCAGCCGGACATCTGGACGTACACGGGCATCGACATCGGGCTCGGCCGGCCTACGGATCGGCCGATCTCGGCGTGGGAAGAGATGTTCATCCCCATGTCCGTGCAGCGGCTCGTGCGGGACGTGCAGGTGACCGGACCGGATGGCGCGACCGTCCCGCTCGTGCTCAATGAGCGCGTGCTTTTCGAAGCGACGCGACCGCCAACGCCTGAGCGGCCGGCCCGGTGGACGTTGTGGTATCTGGTCGCCGGCCTGCTGATCGGTGCCGTTATTCTCGTGACCGGCGTCTCACGCGCCGCCGCGATCGCGACGTTCCTGTCGGTGACGTGGTGTCTGGTTGCCGGCATTCTGGGCTCGGCACTCGTCTTTCTCTGGCTAGCGACGGCACACGTAGCCGCCTATCAGAATGCCAACCTTCTCGCGCTCAACCCCCTCTGGCTCGTGCTCGGCGGCCTCGTGCTCGCGCGGTCACGCAAGGCACGGTCGTTCGCGCTCGCGCTGACGGCACTGGCATTCGTCGCGTTGTTGTTCATGCTCATGCCTAACGCGCAGGATACGGCTCGCGTCCTTGCTCTCGTCCTCCCAATTCACACCGGCGTGATGCTGGCGATCGCTCGTCGCGTGCGGCTCTCCGGCGTATGACCTGGTCCGTCGGGATCGACGTCGGGGGGACATTCACAGATCTTGCCGCCGTGGGGCCGGACGGCGCCGTGATAACCGGCAAGGTCTTGAGCACGCCTAACGACCAGAGCGTGGCCGTCACCGACGCGTTGCGCGCCACGACAATCGCGCGCGGCGACGTCGCGCGCGTGGTCCACGGAACGACCCTGGTGACAAACCTCCTGCTCGAACGGCGCGGCACGCGTACCGTGTTGTGCGCGACGCGCGGCGCGGCCGATCTCCTCGAGCTGCGGCGCCAGGACCGCGCGGCGCTGTACGATCTGTCCGCCCAACACCCCCCGGCGCTTGTGGACGCCCAGGACGTCATCGAAGTGGACGAGCGCATCGCTCCTGAAGGCATCCTGCGCGACCTCACCGACGCCGAAGCGGAACGCGTCGCCGAAGCCGTCGCTCGCACAGGGGCGCAAACCGTCGCCGTGTCGCTCCTTCACGCATACGCGAACGGCACGCACGAGCAGCGCCTCGCACGCGCCATCGCCACGCGCGCTCCCGGCGTCGATGTCGTCTGCTCGGCGGACGTGCTCCCCGAGATTCGTGAGTACGAGCGGACAGCCACCACGGCATGCGAAGCGTACGCCCGGCCGGCCGTCGCGCAGTATCTGGAACGGCTCGAACAACGCCTCGCCGATGACGGTGTTGGCTCGTTAGGTATCGTGGCGTCGAATGGCGGTATGCTCGACGCCGCTGACGCCGCTCGCGGCGCGGCGTCACTCGCGCTCTCCGGACCAGCCGGCGGTGTGGCTGGTGCGGCGCTCGTCGCGCGACTGGCGGGGTTTGGCGCGGGCACCGCGTTGAGCATCGACATCGGCGGCACGAGCGCCGACGTTGGACTCATCATCAATGGCGCGCCGCTCGTTGAGGCGGGTGGGCAAGTCGCCGGCGTCCCGATTGCGCTCCCGCGCGTGCTCGTTGAAACGGTGTCCGCCGGCGGCGGCTCGTTAGGCTGGGTGGACGATGGCGGCGCCTTGCGTGTCGGCCCGCGCAGCGCCGGTGCCGTGCCAGGCCCGGTCGCATTCGGCCGTGGCGGAACCCAAGCCACCGTCACTGATGCGCACGTCGTTCTCGGCAACATTCAGGCTCGCCGCATGAGTGGCGCGATCCAACTCGATGCTCCTGCAGCGCAGCGCGCGGTCGCAACGCTTGCCGATGCCCTCGGTGCGGACGTCACGCGCACGGCGGCAGCCATGGTCGCCACGGCGGACGCGGCGATGGCGCGCGCGCTGCGGCGCGTGAGTGTGGAGCGCGGCATCGATCCCCGTGACTGTGTCTTGATCGCGTTCGGTGGCGGGGGCCCACTGCATGCCTGCGGCCTCGCGGAGCAGTTAGGGATGGCGCGTATCCTCGTTCCACCGTTTGCCGGGGTGCTCAGTGCACTGGGCCTGGCCGTTGCGCCACCGCGTCGCGTGGCCTATGCAAGCGTGATGCGTTCTGTCACGGACCTCGACAACGCCTGGATCCGTGGCCTCACGGCGTCGCTCGCTGAGCATGCGTTAGGTAGGGAGTCGCGCAACGGACGATCCGAAGGAGAGCGCTGGACGACGGGGTACACGCTGCGCGCGCGTTATCGTGGCCAGGGTCACGAACTCGAGATTCCGTTTGACACGAGCGACAGCGCCGCGTCGATCGCCCAGCGCTTCGCAGCGTCCCATCGCGCGCGCTACGGATTTGCGCTGGACGGCGAGATCGAAGCCGTGAGTGCTCG
>JBFMFA010000523.1:0-3351 GCA_040753195.1 Gemmatimonadota bacterium
AAGCTCGAGGTATTTCTGTCCGCGGAGGGATCCTATGCGCCGATTAGCCATTTTCGCTCTCGTAATTCCTGTCTATGCGCTGGCACAGACGGCGAAGCGACCGCTCTCGCTCGACGACTATTACCTGATCGAACAGGTGGGGAGTCCGGCAATATCACCCGACGGCAGGTGGGTCGCCTTCGTGCGTACGACGATCATCGAGCAGGAGAACCGGCGGCACAGCGAGATCTGGCTGGTCGCGGCCGACGGGTCGCAACCCCCGCGACGCCTGACGCAACCCGGCTTTAGTGCGTCGGATCCGCGCTGGAGTCCCGATGGGACTCTGCTGGCGTTTTCTTCGCGTCGCCGCGCGGCTGCCCAAGCCGGTTCCGAAAGCTCCGTTTGGTTCTTGCGGTTCGATGGCGGGCCAGGCGAAGCGTTTCAGATCCCGGGTGTCGTGGAGATGCCGGTCTTCAGTCCCGACAACCAGTGGATCGCCTTTACCCGACCAACGGCGCCCGCGGCGCCACCTAACGCGCGCCCGATCTCGGAAAGCGAGCGCAAGATCGCCGAGCGCTTTACGGGGAAGGCCGTTGAGTGGGTGAGTTATCGCTTCGACGGCCGGGGGTATCTCCCCGATCCCACGGATCCCCGCGCGACGCCGCCGCGCGAGATCTACGTGATTCCCCGCACGGGCGGTACGGCGCGACGCCTAACGTCGCTTGGCATCGATGCCACCGGCCTCGCCTGGAGTCCGGACAGTCGCCGCATCGCGTTCACGGCGGACTCGAGCCAGCGCGACGAATACGTGTACGAGCGCGCGGACCTTTATGTCGTGACTTTGGAAGGGACCACGCAGCGCCTCACGAACGACGGCTACGATCACGACTCGCCGGCCTGGACACCCGACGGCCGCTCGCTCCTGTTTCGGCGGCAGCTGGGACTCACCGCCGTCATGGCGGCACGGCAGCCAGGCGCCGCGACCGACGTCTACCGGATCCCAGCGACGGGCGGAGCCATGGAAAACCTCACGGCCAGGTGGGACCTCCTCCCCGGCGCACCGCGCGTTACCAGCGACGGCGCAACCGTCGAGTTCGACGCCGGCGTCGGCGGTGAGAACCATCTGTTCCGCCTGTCGCTCGCCAGCGGCAACGTCCAGCAGGTCACGCAAGGCGCGCGGCGCCTAACGGGCCTCAGTAGCGCGGCACGCGGTGAGCGCATCGCCTACGTCGCCACCGGAGCGACGGGCCCCGGCGAATTGTACGCGGCCGATGGCAACGGCACGAATGAACGCCGCCTAACGACTTTCAATGAGGCGTTTGTCGCCTCGCGCGTCATTCACCCCGTCACCCGCGTCAACTACCCGAGCAAAGACGGCACGCCGATCGAGGGGTGGCTGATCATGCCCGCGCGCAGCGACACGACGCAAAGCGTACCGCTGATACTCGCGATTCATGGCGGGCCGCATGGCGCGTACGGCACCGATTTCAACTTCCAGTTCCAACTGTGGGCGACAAACGGCTATGCCGTGCTGTACACGAATCCGCGCGGCTCGACCGGCTACGGCGAGAAGTTCCTCTGGGCCACGTGGGGCGGCGGCTGGGGGATCAAGGATTATGAAGACGTGATCGCCGGTGTCGACCACGTCGCCAAAACATACCACATCGATTCCAAGCGCCTCGGCGTGACCGGCTACTCGTATGGCGGCTTCCTGACCAACTGGGTGATCACACAGACGCCGCGCTTTGCCGCCGCGATTTCGGGGGCGGGGATATCGAACTGGATCAGCGACTACGCGACGTCGGACATCCCGCGGACGAAAGAGAGTGAGTTTTACGGCACGCCCTGGGAAGCTGAAGGGCGCAAACTTCTGGAACGGCAGTCGCCGATCTACCACGCGAACAAGGTCGCGACGCCCACGATGTTCATTCACGGCGAAGCCGACCTGCGCGTCCCGATCGAGCAAGCTGAGCAGATGTATCTCGCGCTGAAGAAGCGCAAGGTGCCGGCGCGGTTCGTTAGGTACCCGGACATGTATCACGGCGGCTGGACGCCGTGGAACACCGTGCACCGGTACAACGAAGAGCTGAAGTGGTGGGCGCGCTATTTCAATCCGTTAGCGCAGTAACAGCAGCACATACACGAGATACGCCGCGAACAAGAGCGATCCTTCAAACCTCGTTAGGCGTAATCCGGAACGCAGTAACGGAAAGACCAGCAGCGACGTCGCCAGCATCCACCACCCGTCGCTGGCGACGAGCGCGTGATTGATCGGGATCGGTCGGTAGATCGCCGTTAGCGCGAGGATCCCCAGCAAGTTGAAGATGTTGGAGCCGATGACGTTGGCCACGGCCACGTCCGTCTCTCGGCGCCGTGCGGCGGCGATGGACGCCGCCAGTTCGGGCATGCTGGTGCCGACAGACACGATCGTTAGGCCGATCACACGCTCCGTCATCCCCAGCAATCGCGCGATACGGACGGCGCCGGCAACCAGGAGCTGGCCACCTCCCGCCAACATGACGATGCCCACCCCCACAAACGCCACCGCGACCCCGATCTCGCGCCAGCGCGACGGAATGCTGCGCGTTTCAGCTTGATGCTCAAAGGCGCGCGCTTCGGCGCCACGCACCTCGGCGCGTGCCAAGCGGACTGTGTACGCGATGAATGCGACCAAGGCCACGGTGAAACCCAGCCCTTCGAGTCGGCCGAACTCGCCGTCGCGCATGAAAAGGAGCGCAAAAACGGTGACAACGAACATCACGGGCCATTCGAGCCGCACGACGGAGCCACGCACAGGGAACGGGGTAGCGATGGCCGTGAGGGCCAGGATGCCGGCGATGTTGAAGATGTTGGAGCCGATGACGTTCCCGACCGCGATGTCGGGCTGGCGGCGCGCCGCAGCGAGGAGTGAAACGGCCAGCTCCGGCGCCGAGGTGCCCATTGCCACAACCGTTAGGCCAATCACAGCCGGCGTGACCCCCGCAAAGCGCGCGAGGGCCGTTGCGCCGCGCACGAGCGCATCGCCGCCGAACGCGAGCAATGCAAGCCCGGCGGTGAGCAGGAGGAGGGCAGTCATCGGTACGGGCGCATGGAACCGGGAACTCTAAACCGCACAGCTGCCTGGGGCGAGGTGGAATGAAGGCCGCTCCTTCGATAGTTTTCCGGCCCGTTTCCTCGCGCTTTACCGTCCCTCACTCACAAACATGTCGAGCCCACTCGTCGCCGTCTTGATGGGAAGCAAGTCCGATTACGAAGTCATGCAGCACGCCTGCCTAACGCTGGCAGAATTCGGTATTCCATACGAAGCGCGCGTCATCTCCGCGCACCGCTCGCCCGACCTGATGCTCGACTACGCCGCCAAGGCCGAGGAGC
>JBFMFA010000524.1:0-3348 GCA_040753195.1 Gemmatimonadota bacterium
CCCTCACTGCGCCGGCGGGCATCTACAACGTCGTGGACAACGAACCGATGACGCGACGCGCCATCGGAGACACGATCGCCGAAGTCTTGAAGGTGGATGAGCCACGAATTACGCCGGCGTGGGTCGGGAAGATCACCGGATCGGTGGGAGAAACCGTCGCGCGCTCGCAGCGCATCTCCAACGCAAAGCTGCGCGCCGCATCGAGTTGGAGCCCCAAATATCCCACGGTGAAAGAGGGCCTCGCCGCCGTACGTCGCTCAGAGTGATCAAGGGGTCTGACCCCGATGACCTTGACGTATCAATAAGCATTGATGTATCGTTGGCTCGTGCCGACGACACTTACTCCCCGTTCTCGCGACCTCGCCAAGCTCACGCGCCAGTTTCGCGCGCTATCCGACGACAACCGGCTAGCGATCATCGATATGCTGCGCTCCGGAGAGCGCTGTGTCTGCGATTTGACCGAGGCGCTGGATCTGGGTCAGTCGCTGCTCTCTTTCCACCTGCGCACACTAAAGGACGCCGGATTGGTGACTGACCGGCGCGACGGCCGCTGGGGGTATTACAAGCTCAACGCGGAGGCCTTCGCGCAGCTGGAAGAGTTCGTGGGTGGCCTGCCGTCGACAAAACTCACGGTGCTGGCGACGCGCTGTTGTGGTTGAACCATTTTTTTTGACTGACGCATCAATCTCTATTGATATTTCGAGGACGCCATGACGACCGATTCACCGAGCCTAACGCAAGTCGTGAAAGAGAAATACGGCGCCGCCGCGCGCCGCGTGCTGGATGTCGCCGAGCCGGCGAGCTGTTGCGGGCCGGTGAACTCCTGCTGCGGCGGCTCAGCGGCGGCGGGGACGACGGATCCGATCACGTCGAACCTGTACCTCAACGGTGAGACGGCGGAGCTGCCGGCGGCGGCTATGTTGGCCTCGTTAGGCTGCGGCAATCCAACCGCCCTCGCCGAGCTGCGCGAAGGGCAGGTCGTCCTCGACCTCGGCTCAGGGGGCGGCATCGACGTCCTCCTCTCGGCGCGGCGCGTCGGAGCCTCGGGCAAGGCGTACGGCCTGGACATGACCGACGAAATGCTGGAGCTGGCGCGGCGCAATCAGGCAGAAGCCGGCATCACGAACGCCGAGTTTCTCCGAGGGCACATCGAGTCGATTCCGCTGCCTGACGAGTCAGTCGACGTGATCATCTCGAACTGCGTGATCAACCTGTCGGGCGACAAGCGGCGCGTGCTGCAAGAAGCATTTCGCGTGTTGAAGCCTGGTGGGCGCTTTGCGGTGAGTGATGTGGTGGTGCGTGGCGAGATACCGACAGCGGCCCGGCGCAGCATGGAGTTGTGGGTTGGTTGCGTGGCTGGCGCGCTCGAGGAGAACGAGTTCAAAGCCTTGCTGAGCGAGGCGGGCTTTGTGAATCCGGACATCGAGCCGACGCGTGTGTACAACGTGGAAGATGCTCGCGCATTTCTCGCGGATGCCGGACTCGATGTGGATCGCGTGGCGCAGGAACTGGAAGGGCGCGTGATGAGCGCGTTCGTGCGCGCCGAGAAGCCCGCGAGGTAAAGGATGCGGTATGCACTGCTGGGAGACATCCACGCGAATCTTCCCGCCCTCGAGGCGGTGCTGCGCGATGTCTCTCAGCAGGATGCGATGGCCGTGCACCTGGGTGATCTGGTGGGCTATGCGCCGTGGCCTAACGAAGTGGTGCAGCGCATCGCGACCAGCGGCATAGCGGGGGTCTCCGGGAACTACGACTCGACCGTGGCTACCGGGTACAAACACTGTGGCTGCAAATACGAGGATCCGCGTCAGGAAGAGCTGTCACACCTGAGTTACGGCTGGACGTTGCAGCACACAAGCGTGGATTCGAAACGGTTTCTCGCTGGCCTTCCGTTTCGGCTCGATTTGCGCCCGTTAGGCGGGCATGTGAGTGGTCCGCGGCTGGTGCTCTTTCACGGGACGCCGCTCAACAACCTCAC
Source organism: Gemmatimonadota bacterium (assembly GCA_040753195.1). Lineage (GTDB taxonomy): Bacteria > Gemmatimonadota > Gemmatimonadetes > Gemmatimonadales > Gemmatimonadaceae > DASYRX01. The sequence goes on from JBFMFA010000524.1 coordinate 1,979, forward strand.
GTACTGGACGGCCGATCGCTCGGACGACTTTTGCCGCAAGATGGCTGGCGAGGTTGCGGCTGCGCCGGGGGACGTGCTTGCGTTCGGTCACACGCACATCCCGTGGCATCGCGCCATTGACGGCGTGCACTTTGTGAATGCCGGGAGCGTGGGACGGCCGAAAGATGGGGATTGGCGCGCGTGTTACGCGCTGGTCGACATGAGTGCCAGCGCCGTGCACGTCCATTTTCGACGCGTGGAGTACGATGTCAACGCGGCCGCCAAGGGGATCCGCGCGAGCGCGCTGCCTGACGAGTTTGCCTTCTACCTGCTCAGCGGCGGACGGTCGATCGTCGCCGTCTAAGTCAGCTCAGACGCTCGCCGCCCATGAGTACGGCCATAATCGCCTTCTGGATGTGCAAGCGATTCTCGGCCTCGTCCCACACGACCGATTGCGGACCGTCGATCACATCGGCTGTCACTTCTTCGCCGCGGTGCGCCGGAAGACAGTGCAGGAAAATGGCGTTAGGCTCCGCCAGCTTCATCAGCGCGCCGTCGACCACGTAACCTTTGAACGCCTTGGCGCGAATCGCCTGCTCTTCTTCCTGTCCCATCGACGCCCATACATCCGTTGTGACCACAGTCGCGCCTTTCGCGGCCTCCCTGGGATCGCGCACGACGCGGACTTTTGCCTTTTCTTTGGCGCGCTTCAGGATGTTGGGCTCGGGCTCATACCCGTCCGGGCATGCCAGGCGCAGCTCGAAGCCAAGCTGGTATGCGGCGTTGATCCAGGAGTTGGCCATGTTGTTGCCGTCGCCGATCCAGGCAACGACGCAGCCGCCGAGCGACCCGTGGTGCTGCCTAACGGTCAGCAGATCAGCCAGTACCTGGCACGGGTGCAGCAAATCCGTGAGACCGTTGATGATCGGCACGGTGGCGTACCGCGCCAGCTCTTCGATGTCCGCGTGCGCAAAGGTGCGGATCATGATGCCGTCGACGTACCGCGACAGGACCCGCGCCGTATCAGCGATCGGCTCGCCGCGGCCGAGTTGGACGTCGCGCGGCGAGAGGAACAAGGCGTGACCGCCTAACTGGAACGTGCCCACTTCGAACGATACGCGCGTTCGAGTGGACGACTTCATGAAGATCATCGCCAGCGATTTTCCCGTCAGGGGACGCTTGACGTAGGTGCCCTTGCGCATGTCTTCGGCGAGAGCGAAAAGCGCGTGGAGCTCCTGGGTGCTGAAGTCGGGAATTGCGAGGAAGTGCCTAACCACGGACAATATAGGTCTAAGGTCTAAGGTCTAAGGTCTAAGGTCTTCAGAGGATGTATTTCCTGAGGTCTTCATCCTCTAGTACCGCCTTTAGCCTTTCCTGCACCAGCGCGCGGT
>JBFMFA010000525.1:0-3339 GCA_040753195.1 Gemmatimonadota bacterium
TGATAGGGGTTAGGGGCTAGGGGATAGGGGTTAGTGCCGTAACCCCCAACCGCGAACCCGGCCCCCTAGGTTTTAGATGACCAGCGCGTCCGCCCGCCCGCGCCCTTCTGACGAAATCCGGACCAGAATTCCGATCGCAAGCCAGCACGTCAGCATGAACGAGCCGCCGTAGGAGAAGAACGGCAATGGAATTCCGGTGATGGGCATGAGGTTGAGCGTCATCCCCACGTTTACGATGACATGAACGAACCACGTGGCGGCAAGCCCAAAGGCCACAAGACTCGCGAAGGAGTCGTTCGCTCGGCCGGCGATGCGGATCACACGCCAGAAAAGCATCAGAAACAGGAGCAGTGCGACCGTAACGCCGACGAACCCCAACTCTTCGCCCACGACGGCGAAGATGAAATCGGTGTGCTGCTCCGGGAGAAACGCCAGCCGTTTTTGCGTGCCTAACGTGAAGCCCTTCCCCATCCAACCGCCCGATCCGATGGCGATCTGCGACTGAATCACGTGGTACCCGGCCGCCTGCGGATCTTCCATCGGGTTGAGAAAGACCAGAAGGCGGCGCTGCTGGTGCGGCTTGAGGCTCTCCCACAGAATCGGCGCGAGAATGCCCATCGCGACATTCGCGACCATCAGCCCAACGCCTTCCAGCAAGTACGGTTTGTACCTGTACACGACGACGAAGAGCAGCACGAACCAGATGGCCCAAACTTGCGTGCTGAAGGCAAGAATGAGGCTGATCACCGGGCTCGCCAGCAGCAGTAGCTGCAGTCCTGAAACGCCCGACCAGTAGAGCATTGCGAAAAAGAGCCCGACGAAGACGATGCCCGTGCCAAGATCGGGCTGCAGCATGATGAGAACGAAGGGCAAACCGACGATCAGCGCGGGGAGCCACAGCTCGAGCATGGCGCGCGGCGCGGCGCGCCTCCCGGCCAACACCTTCGCCAGGATCAGCACCACGGCGAGTTTTGCCACCTCCGACGGCTGACCGAGCCTAACGCCTCCGATGGTGAGCCACCCCTTCATGCTGGCGGCCGTTCCCGCACCGGAGCCGATGACGAGCACGACGATGAGCAGCCCTAACGCGAGCCAATACGCCTTGTCAGCCACCCACTCATAGAAGCGCACCGAGGCGCGGCTCACAATAAAGGCACCGACCAAGCCGGCGCCAAACCACATCAGCTGGCGCTTCCACGCGACGGTGACATAACCGACCGAGACTTCGGTCTGGCCCGCCGAGTACACGGACGCAATTCCGTACGCACTGAGCAACAGTGCGATGACGATGAGTGGCCAGTCGGCAACGACGCGCTTGATCACAACAGCGATCTCACGTTAGGCTCAGTTGCCGGTCGTTGGCGGAGCAATAGCCGGTTGCTTCAAATAGTGGCCGATGGCTTTCGTGGCAAGACGCGCCGCGAAGTAGCCGTGCGCGCCGTACTCCACCATGACGGCAACGACGATGGTGGGATTCTCCAGCGGAGCAAAACCAACAAACCAGGCGTGATCGGGCTTCCCCGCTTCATGGTGCTGCGCGGTTCCGGTCTTGCCGGCAACGATCACTCCCTCGAGCCGCGCACTCGCCGCCGTTCCACGAGTGGAGATGACATCGGTGAGCGCCTCGCGTACGCCGACCATCTGTTCTGAGGTCAGGTTGAAGATCTTCGTCCGTTGCGGCTCACGCCTAACGACTTCGGGCTTGGCGATGCTGCCATCGGTCGCCAGTGCCGTATAAAAGCGCGCCATGTTCAGGATCGTCTGGGAGTTGTCGGCCTGGCCGATCGCCAAACTCAGCACCACCGACGGATTCCACCCTCCAGGGCCATAACGCCGGTTGAAGTAGTCGACGGCATACGGCCAAATGGGACGTGACTCACTCGGCAGATCGATGCCACTGCGTTCGCGGAACTGCAGCTTCACGCCGCCGGCCAGCAGGTTCGTTAGGCCGAGTCGCAGCCCGAGTTGGTAAAAGTAAACGTCGCAGGATTTCGCGATCGCCTGCGAAAGCGTCAGGCTGCCGTGGCCGGCCTTTTCCCAGCAGCGGAAATAGCGCCCGTAATACATGCCGCCGGTGCACGGCTGCGGCATGCGATCGTTCAGCGTCACGATGCCGCGTTCGAGGCCGATCACCGACGTCGCCAGTTTGAACGTCGACGCCGGCGGATACACACCTTGCAGCGCCTTGTTGTAGAGCGGCTTGCGCGGGTCGCCGCGCAGTTGGTCCCAGTAGTCCTTCGGAATTCCGCCGATGAAGCGGTTGGGATCGAACGTCGGCGCCGAATGGATCGCGAGAACAGCCCCTGTGTTTGGATCCATCGCCACAAGGCCACCCTGCAAAGAATCGCCGAACAGGTCAGCGACATAGCGCTGCAGCTCGAGGTCGATGTTGGTTTGCAGCGGGGCCGGGGCCGTAGCGGGTATGTCGGGCTGCGCCGCGGCCTGCTGCACAACGCGGCCGCGTGCGTCGACGACGACGAAGCGCGAACCCTCGTGACCACGGAGTTCCGCTTCGTATTGGCGCTCGAGACCTGCCTTGCCGACCTGTTGTCCGGACTTGTAGCCGGCGTACGCCGGCGAGTTCAGCTCGGACTCGGTGATCTCCCCTGTATAACCGACGAACGCCGAAACGGCCGGTCCGTCGGGGTAATAACGCTTAGGCGCTGCCTGAATGATGAGCCCGGGGAATTCTGTGCGTTGCTCCTCGAGCACCGACACTTGGTCGAACGTGGCGTCGGACAGAACAACGGTCGGACGATTCGGCTCGCGGCGCAAACGCCTAACGGCAGATTCAATCTCGTCGTCGGAGAGCGCGATCATCGTGGCCAGCCGTCGCAGCGTCGCTCGCAGCGAGTCCGGCGTTGGGCTCAAGAGCGACACCGAATATCCCGGAACGCTCTCCGCGATGACCTGGCCGCGACGGTCGTATACGATCCCGCGCGGTGCGACCAGAGGAATCTCGCGCAACCGATTCTTCGTCGATTGCAGCGAGTACTCTTCGTTCTGAACGATCTGCGCTCGGAAAAAGGCCGTCGTCAACCACATCATCGCGAGTGCCACCACACCGCTCGCCACGCGGGAGCGCCGCTGGACGTCGTTCGGGTGAAAGCTCATGCGTGTTGTGGGTCGAGCGTGATTCGGTAGACCAGCATCACCAATACACCAGCGGCCGCTGTAAGTGCGGCCGACAACGGAGACCACACGCCGGCCTGCGCCAGCAACTCCATGGGCGGTGCACTACGGGCGACAATCAGATAAACAAGGTCGAACGTCCACTTGCCGACGAAGAAGAAAAACGCGTGCAACATCACGTTGTCAGCGAAGATAACCGCGCGGAGC
>JBFMFA010000526.1:0-3339 GCA_040753195.1 Gemmatimonadota bacterium
TGCCGCGCGGAGCGTGCGCGGCGAAGGCGGGTCCTCCGCAAGACGTCGCGCGATCGTCGCCTGGCCGGTGGCCGCTGGGAACGGTATTACGCCAGTCAGCATCTCGTACAGGACGCAAGCTGTGCTGTAGATGTCGCTGCGCGCGTCGATGCGAGGCTCACCGACGGCTTGTTCAGGACTCATGTACGCCGGAGTTCCCAGCGTCACCCCAGTCCCCGTTAGGCGTTCTCCCTGAGCACGGTCGATGGCGATGGCAATGCCGAAATCAGCGAGCACGGCATGGTTGGCGGAGAGCAGGACATTCTCCGGTTTGATGTCACGATGGATGATCCCGAGGCCGTGTGCAAAAACGAGCGCGTCGAGGATCTCACGGGCGATCCGCGACGCGTCGGCCACCGGCAGTTGTTTTTCGCGCTCCAGACGATCACGCAGCGACTCGCCTTCGACAAACGGCATGACGTAGTACAGCAGACCCGCGACTTCCCCGCTGTCGAGCAAGGGGAGAATATGCGGGTGCTGCAGGCGCGCGGTGGTTCTGATCTCACTGAGGAAGCGCTGCGGACCTAACGAAGCGGCGAGGTCCGGCTGCAGTACTTTGATGGCGACAGCACGCTCGTGCCTAACGTCGCGTGCGAGAAACACGGTCGCCATTCCGCCGGTACCGAACTGACGCTCGATCGTGTACCGCCCGGCCAGCGCCTGTACGAGACGGTCATCGGCGGACATGGCGTCGATCAGTCGCGCGGCGGACCGTCTGGGTGCGGTGAACACACGGGCGGCTGTTCAGCGCTCCAGACCAGCGTGGCGATGCGCCAGCGACCGTCGCGATTCAGCAGCGTAAAAACATCGACCCCGCAGTGCGACCACTTCCCGTCGACATACAGATCATACGGATACCAGACCGAGGCGATCGGACCCTGCACGCGTACCTCGCCCTTATATCCACGCTCCACCACTCCGCTGATGCGCCCCGACCGCTGCTCGGCGCGCGTGCGCACGCGATAGCGAAACTCGCCATCGCGCGTCGAACTGGCGAACATGACGGCTTCGTCGAGCATGAGGTCGGTGAGCGCAATCGCATCACCACGAGTGATGGCTGCGAGCGCTGAGTCGGCGACGGCTAGCGCGCTCGCCTCTTCCCCGGATTGCGCGAAGGCGGGAAATGCGGCCAGGCCCAAGGAGACACAGAGCGAACCGACGCGGCGCAGCATGAGGACGCTCCCTCGCTAATGAGTGCGCCGCCAATGTGGCCCAATACGGGGACTAAGGCGAGGGGCGTGGAGAGGGCGCGCGCTCTGGCAGAGGTGGGTGTAGAAGCCGATGTTGTTGCCATGCCACGATCCTTCTCGTTCGCGCTCATCGCTGCCTCGGCCGCCCTCGCAACTCAATTGACCGCGCAAGAGGTCGCCCGTCTACGCATCTCCCCGCCACAGCGAACTGTTGCCGTCGGCGATTCGCTCCGCCTCGTCGTCGAGCCGCTCGATCAGGCGGGTAACGTTTTGCGGGGCGCGACCATTCGCTTCAACGTCCAGGGTGGGCGTTTTCAGGGGAGCATCGATACGTTAGGCTGGGTCCGCGCGGGCTCGCCCGGCACGATCCCTGTCTCCGTCTCGGCGATGCTCCCCCGCGGGCGCCCTGTTGTCGAAAAGATCGAGGTGCGTCTGCTCCCGGGTCCGGCGACGCGCCTAACGCTCGCACCGTCGTTGTCGAAACTGCTCGTCGGTCAGCGGGTGCGCCTCGAGGCCACGGTTCTCACTGCCACCGGTGACGCGCGCGACGACGTCGTCACGTGGTCCAGCTCGAACAACTCCGTCGTGCGTGTCGCCGACGGTCTCCTCAGCGGCATCGCACCCGGGAGCGCTACCGTGTCGGCGCGCGTCGGCAGCGTGCAATCCACTGTCGCTGTACAAGTGCTCTCGAGCACCGGCGTCACGGTCGAGTTGGCACCGTCTCGCAGCCAGGGGCGTCAAGGCGACGTCATTCGCTTCACCGCGAGCGTGAAGGATGCACGCGGCGCCACGATCAGCGGCCTAACGCCGAGCTGGTCGATGTCGCCCGGCCATGGCGCCATCGATAGCGAAGGTGCGTTCGTCGGGAATGCGCCCGGGCGCTACCAGGTAACGGCGAACTTCGGGTCTCTCAGCGCCGATGCCGTGGTCACGCTGCAGGCGCGTGACGTTCGGCGCAGCGCCGAGGTCGTGGGTCGCTTGCCACGCAAGGCGTTCTACACCAGCGAAGTCTGGGCGCACCCCGACGGCAAACACGTCTACCTCGGTACCACGTTAGGCGGCGATCGCATTTACGCGATCGACGTCAGCAACCCCGGCAATCCGGTCATTACCGACTCGATCGTCGCCAATTCGCGCTCGATGAACGACCTGATGACCACCGAAGACGGGAAGTGGCTCGTCTTCACACGCGAAGGGGCCGCGGATCGCCGTAACGGGATCGTCATCGCGTCGACGGCCGATCCGGCGCACCCCAAACCGGTCGCTGAGTTCACCGAGGGTGTCACGGCCGGTGTGCACTCGGCATTTGTCTACACCCAGCCGAAACACGGAACGCACGTCTACCTAACGAACGGTTCGACGGGCTCGCTCAACATTATCGACATCAATGACCCCATGAAGCCGAAGCGCGTCGGCGAGTGGCGGTCGCGCGAGACGCGCGCCGGACGTTCGCTGCACGACATCGACGTGAAGGACGGCCTCGCGTACGTGAGTTATTGGAGCGATGGACTCGTGATCCTGGATGTGGGGAACGGGATCAAAGGCGGCTCGCCGTCGAACCCCACGCTGGTGAGCAACTATCGCTATAACGCCGAGTCGTTGTATCCGGGCGCGGCCGCGGATTATGGCCCCGGCTTCATCAGCGGCACGCACACTGCGTGGCGCCACAAGAACTATGTGTTCATCGCCGACGAAGTCTTTCCGCCGTTTGCGCCTAGCGGTACGTGGGATGTTGGAGCGATCCGCGCGTACGGTCGCTTGCAGGTGATCGATGTGCGCGACATCGAGAAGCCGAAGTCAGTCGCGTGGTATGAGCCGGAGTACGGTGGCGTGCATAACGTTTGGGCAGAAGGCGACACGCTGTACGTCGGCGCGTACAATGCCGGCTTCCACGCGTTTGATGTCGGTGGCGAGCTGCGCGGCGATCTCAAGGCACAGGGACGCACGATCGTCGAGTTAATGCCGTTCGATCCGAATGGGGTCGTGCCTAACAAGGTGATGACGTGGGGGGCGGTGGTCAAAAACGGGCTGATCTACGTCAACGACATGGTGAGTGGCTTGTGGGTTGTGAGGATCGAGCCGAAACGAGTTGTGCCCTAGGCGTAAGGCG
>JBFMFA010000527.1:0-3337 GCA_040753195.1 Gemmatimonadota bacterium
TTCCGCAGCGTCTTCGCCGAAGTCGTCTCGAAACATCTTGGCGGCGATCAGCTGGACAAGATCTTTCCTGGCTTTGCCGCTCGTCGCTTGGACTGGCTAGGCGTGCTGTAAGTCCACAGCTCTTCGAACCGCAGGGAACGCAGAAAACGCGGAGCCTCGCAGAGAATATTTGTTGGTGCAGCAACCGGATTACACCCTTTCGAGGGTCGCTGTCACTTCAGTAACTCTGCGGCGTTCTCTGCGTCCCCCGCGTTCTCCGCGGTTCAATTTGCCGTTGCTGATTACTGTCGAAGGAGGCGACGGAATCGACGTGGCAGGCGTTCCAGCTGCCGCTCGATTTCCGGCAGCCGCTCGCGAATCGCGTCGCGAACCGCGTCGGGGAATTCACGGCCAAGCTCGCGAACCCAGTCGTCCACATAAAACTGGTCGGGCGGCTCGTTATGCTCGCGGCAGCGTTCGACAGGCTGCGTGCCTGGCTTGAACCACTCGGTCTCGCGATGCGGGCACCAGTCTCCCGCCAGCTGGCCCGTCTCGGGATCGATTTCGCGCGACACGAGCCCGGCCGGTGCCGCCCAGGCGTTGCGTGGCGCGCGCTCGCGCCAGCCGTCACGATAAAACTCCGCCCATGCCGGAGCGGCGTAGCGGCCGCCATTGGCCCCGTCGCCTAACGACTTCGGCACGTCATATCCGAACCAGACACCGGCAACGACCGTCGGCGTGTACCCGACAAACCAGACGTCTGTCCCTCCGTTCGTGGTTCCGGTCTTCCCCGCGACAGGCCCGGTGACGCCATACGCGCGGACGGCGCGCCCGGTCCCGTCATCGACGACCGCGCGCAACATCGACGTCAGCTGAAACGCATCGCGCGGATCCATGACCTGCGCGGAATCGGTTTCGGAGCGCCAGATCTCGCTCTTGTCGGCACGCTCGATCCGGCGGATAAGGCGCGGCGTCACGCGGACGCCTCCGTTCGCAAAGGGCGCGTACGCGGTGACCAGCTCGACAGGCGTGACCTCGACGGCGCCTAACGCTATCGCCGGTAGCGCACGCATCGGTGAGCGGATTCCGTTGCGCGACGCCACTTGCACGACTCGCGATTCACCGACGCGACGGCTCACCCGCACCGTCGCGGCGTTGGCCGAGTGCGCCAGCGCCGAGCGCAACGTCACGCGACCGAAGTACTCGTCCCCATAGTTCGCCGGACTCCACTCCTGATTCCCGCTATACACGGTGATCGGTTCGTCGTCGACGAAGGACGCCGGCGTCATGCCGGTTTCGAGTGCGGCAGCGTACACGAATGGCTTGAACGCGGATCCAGGCTGTCGCCTCGCCGCAAGCGCGCGATTGAAGCCGCCACGCACATAACGACGACCCCCGACGAGCGCGCGGATGTCGCCTGTGCGGGGATCCAGCGCCACGAGAGCTCCCTGCACCGCTTCCTGTTCACCTTCGACCCACCATGCCGTCTCTTCCTGGATTCGCTCCGCATGGCGACGTACGACACGCTCGGCGGCGCGCTGAGCCGTCGGATCGATCGTCGTGTAGACGGTCAGGTTGCTCCCCTGCTCGCCTTCGGCCCGCAAGATCGAGTCGACCGCGGTTCGCACGGCATCCAATGCGTACGATTCGTTAGGCGCTGGTGGACTCCATTCACTCGCGGCGACGTGGATAGGCTGATCCTTGGCGATGCGCACGTCGATCGGGTCGGCCTTTTGCTGCCGCTCCATGAGCGTCAGGACGAGGTTTCGCCGGGCGAGGGCGCGTTGGTAGTCGCGACGCGGGGTATACGCCGAAGGCCCTTTGGGGAGCGCGGCCAGCAGTGCCCCTTCCGCCAGCGTCACGTTGCGAACGCGCTTGCCGAAGAGATCGCGGCTCGCGGCTTCGACGCCGAATGTCCCATTGCCCAGGTAGATGGCGTTGAGATACAGCTCGAGAATCTGATCTTTCGTTAGGTGACGCTCCAGCAGGCGCGCAAGACGCAGCTCGAGGAGCTTGCGTGCGAGCGAGCGCTCGGTGCGGTACTCCCCGGAAATGAACGTATTCCGGGCGACCTGCATCGTGATGGTGCTGAACCCTTCGCGCACGCCTAACGAAGTCACGTTGCGCGCCACGGCGCGGGCCACCGCGCGCCAGTCGAGCCCCTCATGTTCATAAAAGCGACGATCTTCCGTCGCAATGAACGCGGCGCGCACATGTCTGGGAACGCTACTCAAGCGCACGTTGACCCGCTTCACGTACGCCATGCGTCCGATCAACTTGCCGTTGCGATCGAGGATGCGACCGCCTTCGCTTGGTTGATATCCGCGGATCTCAGCTCCGGACGGACACCCGCGCCAGGCGCACGTGGCCAGCCACGTGTTCAGGCCGATCAGTCCAAAGGCGCATGTGAAGAGTCCAGCTGCAATGAAGCGCTGCCGGCGGGTCCAGACACCGGTGGTATTCCAGACTTCGCGGAGGCGCGCCCAGCGGCGCCCCAGCGCGGCACGACCAAACATGGCGCACGCCCGCGACGGAGATGGCGATTAGATACGCCAAATACGGGCCGGGGTTTCCTTATCGGTCTAGAGTTGATTCGCACGTCGTGCGAGGCTTCTCAGAGCTTTCGGAGGGAGCTGTGAGTACGCCGCTCGCTGTTTCAGCTGACAGTGACGGCTGGCTCGGCGCGCCTACGCGAGTAGGAACGCTAGAAACGCCAGGCGCGTAGCGTCTCGAGTGCGCGCTCGACGGCGGCTCGTTCCTCGTCCCGCTGCGCCCGCGCTCTCAACTGCTCAAAAGCGCCGATCGCGATATCGATCATCTCATAGTCGCGTTCTGCGCTGGCGACGGACGCGGCGTTGTCGGCGACATTGGCCAGGGCCAGGTTGTCCTGAGGGAAGCGCGTCGCCACCTGCTGCCACCGGGCCACGCGCTCGCGCGGCTGCTCCTCGGTGAGCGCCCACAAGTGCCAGGCACCGCGTTCATTCGGATCGATGGCGATCGCACGGCTCGCGAGCTCGGCGACCGGTCTGGGCCCCGCGCCGACGAGCCAGTAACAGTTGGCCAGCCTGACGAGTGCACGTGAGTTGTTAGGCTCAGCGTGGACGACGTCTTCAAGTAGCGGCAGTGCGATTTCCGGACGGTCGCGAAAATGTTCGGCTGCGGCGAAGAGCGACGCGGCCGGTGCACCGCGTGTAGCTTCTCGCACGGCGGCAGCGATTTCTTGGTGCTGGTCTGGTGTCGGCGGCCCGGCCGTCACAAAGCGCTCAGCGACCCCGGCGACGGCTTCGAGGAAGGACTGATTTACGGTCACGGCGCGTAGTCTAGCGGATGTATGGGTCGATGGCGCAAAGGCGCCCAG
>JBFMFA010000528.1:0-3335 GCA_040753195.1 Gemmatimonadota bacterium
GCGGTGCCGATGCGGATCCCGCTGGTCACGAACGGCGACTGCGTCTCGCGAGGTACCGTGTTCTTATTCACGGTAATCCCCGCGCGGTCGAGCGCCTGCTCGGCGGCCTTGCCCGTTAGGTTCTTGTTGCGCAGATCGACGAGCATCAGGTGGTTGTCCGTCCCACCTGACACGAGATTGTATCCGCGTTGCATGAGCGCGTCGGCGAGGGTCTTGGAGTTCTCGACGACGCCGCGACAATAGCCGGCGAAGGACGGCGACATCGCCTCCTTGAAGGCGACCGCTTTTGCCGCGATCACATGCTCCAGCGGGCCGCCCTGCAAGCCGGGGAAGACCGCTTTGTCGACGATCTTCGCATGTTCGGCTTTGCAGAGGATCATGCCACCGCGCGGTCCGCGTAGTGTCTTGTGCGTCGTGGTCGTGACGAAATCGGCGTGCGGGATCGGCGAGGGATGCTGCCCCGTCGCGATGAGCCCTGCGATGTGCGCCATGTCGACCATGAAATACGCGCCGACTTCCTTCGCGATTTCGGCGAATGTGGCGAAATCGATGATGCGCGGATACGCACTCGCCCCGGCGATGATGAGCTTCGGCTTTTCCTTGCGAGCGACGTCGCGCAGATGATCGTGATCGATGAAGCCGTTGTCGTTGACTCCATAATGCACGGCGCGGTACAACACGCCCGAAAAATTGACCGGTGAGCCGTGCGTTAGGTGCCCCCCTTGCGACAGGTCCTGGCCTAACAACGTGTCGCCCGGCTTGAGCACCGCGAAACAGACGGCGGCATTCGCCTGCGCACCGGAATGCGGCTGCACGTTCGCGTGATCGGCCCCGAACAGGGCCTTCGCGCGATCGATGGCAAGCTGCTCGATCTGGTCCACGATCTCACAGCCGCCGTAGTATCGCTTGCCCGGTAGCCCTTCCGCGTATTTGTTCGTGAGCGGGCTCCCCATCGCTTCCAGCACCGCGGGAGAGACGAAGTTCTCGCTCGCGATCAGCTCGAGGCCATCGGTCTGGCGTTCAATTTCGCGCGTGATGAGCGCGGCGACGTCGGGATCTGTCTCGTATAGCGCGCGCCCCGGCGGGCAGCGGTCCCACAGATGCCAAGCGGTCACGCGTTACTCCTCCGGTCGTCCGGTCGATCGATCTTGGCGACGCGCGGTTCGTGACGCCCGTGTTCGAATGGCGTATCGAGCCACGCATCGAGCATAGCCCGCGCTTCGTCGTCAGAAACGCAGCGCGAGGGGATGACGAGAACATTGGCGTCGTTATGCGCCCGCGAAAGGGCCGCGACTTCCGGGTTCCACGCGAGCGCGGCCCGGACGTGAGGGTAGCGATTGGCGGCCATCGCCATCCCCTGCCCGGAGCCACAGAGTAGTACGCCGCGGCGCACCTCACCGCTAGACACTTCCTGGGCGACCGGGTGCGCGTAGTCCGGGTAGTCCGTCGAAGCGTGCGAGTTGGTTCCGAGGTCCTGCACCTCGAAGCCGCGCCTTTTGAGGTGCTCGCTCAGGATCTGTTTCATGTCGTAGCCGGCGTGGTCAGCGGCGATCGGGATTTTTTCCGCCATGTCGGTTACCCTTTGTTGGGCCATTGTGGATGCGTGCGCACGAGGCCACGCACTTCCGCGATCCGTCGCTCGGCGAGTCGTTCGGCCGCTTCGTACGCGGGGAGTCCCTGGTCGCGAGCGATAGCGAACATGCCTAACGTGGTATGATAGATTTCGTCGGCCTTGCGCAACGCGCGTTCACGGGTCCAGCCGGCGATTTCGCTATAAACGTTGATCACGCCGCCCGCGTTGGCGACGAAGTCAGGCGCGTACAGAATGCCCCGGCGCTGCAATTCGTCACCGTGGCGCTCTTCCAGCAGCTGGTTGTTGGCGGCGCCGCAGACGATTTCGACTTTGAGTTTGGGGATCGTTTCGTCATTGATGATGCCACCTAACGCGCATGGCGCGAAGATCTGGGCATCGGTTTCGTAGATCGCATCTGGGGCAACCGCCCAGGATCCGAATTCGTCGACGCAGCGTTTCACGCGAGCCTGGTCGATATCGGAGATGAAGGTACGCGCACCGGCGGCGTGCAACTCGTGACAGAGATAATAGCCGACGTTCCCGGCCCCTTGCACGGCGACCTTCTTGCCCACAAGCGCGTCGCTCCCCCAGCGGTGCTTGGCGCAGGCCTGAATGGCGCGGAAGACGCCACGCGCCGTCACCGGCGAGGGGTCGCCGGAGCGGTTCGCGAGACCAGCGACGAAATCGGTCTCCATGTGCACGAAGTCCATGTCGGCCGTGCCCGTGCCAACGTCTTCGGCGGTTACGTAGCGACCACCTAACGACTCGACGAAGCGTCCATGGGCGCGAAAGAGCATTTCGCGGTTGGGGGTACGGTTGTCCCCGATGATAACCGCCTTGCCACCGCCAAGGTTGAGACCAGCGACGGCGTTTTTGTACGTCATCCCGCGCGCCAGGCGCATGGCGTCGATAATCGCCGCTTCATCAGACGCGTATTGCCAAAACCGTGTACCACCTAACGCGGGCCCCAGCGTCGTATCGTGGACGCAGATGATGCCCCGGTAGCCGGTGGCTTTGTCGTGGCACATAACGAGCTGTTCATGCCCGTATTGCGCCATTTCGTCGAAGATTTTCACGAAGATCGGGTCAAGGGTCAGGGGTCAAGGGTCACGGCGCGCTACGACCGGGCGTACAACTCGCGAGCGATAACCACGCGCTGAATCTCGGAAGTTCCTTCGTAAATCTCGGTGACTTTGGCGTCGCGGAAGAGCTTCTCCACCGGATACTCTTTCACGTAGCCATAGCCGCCAAAGATCTGAATCGCCTGTGTTGTCACCCACATCGCCGTTTCACTCGCGAGCAGTTTGCTCATGGAGCTGAACTGCGACACGCTTTCACCACGGTCTTTCGCCGCCGCCGCAGAATAGAGCAAGGCGCGCGAGGCGGTGACCTTGGTGGCCATATCAGCGAGCTTGAACTGAATCGCCTGGAACTCCTTGATCGGTTTACCGAATTGTTTCCGCTCGGCCGCGTACGCCGTCGCCTGCTCGAAAGCCGCGCGGGCGATGCCGAGGGCCTGCGCCGCGATGCCAAGGCGTCCGTGCTCCAGGGACTGCATGGAGTAGATGAAGCCCATGCCGGGCTCGCCCAGCAGGTTCGCGTTAGGCACGCGCATGTTGTCGAAGAGCAGCTGCACCGTGGGCGATGCGCGCAGACCCATTTTGTCTTCCTTCTTTCCGACGGAGAACCCGGGGAGATCGGGCGTCACGATGAACGCGCCGATCCCTCGCGGGCCTTTCCGATCCGTCGCCGAATCCGTCCG
>JBFMFA010000529.1:0-3333 GCA_040753195.1 Gemmatimonadota bacterium
GCACTACCGCCTTGGACTCGTTGCCATCGGATAACTGTCCGACGCAGTCTGTGGGCAGGATCGTCGTCGCGAAGCGGAACGCGCCTTGGTTTGTGGCTTGCGCCACTGGCTGTCCGTCCCATGTGATCAAGGCAAGTGGTTGTGCCTTCCGTCCTTTCACGAGCACTGCGCCCTTCGCGACTTCAGCGGTAGTCACCGTGAATCCGAATGCGGTTCGCGTATGACCCCCTGAAATCAGTAGTACGATGAGCACCACCAAGCAGGGAAAGCGCCGAAACTTGCTCGGCTGCTTGCCGCTCATGCTTGCGAGCCTCATCGTCAATTGCCCGGATCTGTTGCGCATGCTTCCGGATTGCAGGTCGCGGGTGAACCGGGCAGCCCGGGGGGACCTTGAGCACCCCGCGGGCCGCAGGATTCAACCGAGATTGAGATCGACGTAACGCCGTCACTCACGGTGCCAACGCAATCATTGGGAAGCACGCTGGTCGCAAACGGGAATCTCCCAGTGGCGTTAGCTTGCGCGACAAATTCGCCTTCCCATCGGATCAGGGCGAACGGGGCAGCCTTGCTTCCCCTGATCTGCACCGCGCCCTTGGCGATCTTCGCGACCGCAATGGTGATGGCGTTTGCTTCGAAGGCCACGGCGAGCGTGACGGCGAAGTTGACCAGGATCGCTAAGCGCAGCATCTTCACCCCCGCGTTCGCTCACGATCGGACCACATCCTCGGCCAGGGTCGGAAGTTGGCTCCACTCGCCGGACGTGCACCTTGCCACAGGGTGATCCGGGGGAGCCATGAATCGGTCGCGGCGGGCTCTGCGATGCCTGCGCCAAATTGGCGCAACTCATGATCTAATGTGCGCCATGGCCCGCCGCCGACCTCGTGACAGCGCGCCGCCCGTCACTGCTCGCGTGCCTGCCCCCGCCTGCCCGACTGAGCCAATCGAGTTGCCTCGCCGTGGTCGCTGTTCTGGACCCACGACGTAAACGCAAAGCCACCCAAGGGAATCGAACCCTCGACCTACCGATTACGAAACCGTCCAGACGGTGAGTGAACGCCGCGAACTACCCGGGCTTTCGCGTCGTTTCGCGTGCTTGCCGCCGAGCGGGTTTCAGCCTGTTTCGGTCGAGATCGGTCGAGTTCGGGACTCAACTGCCACCACTACAGCCACCGAGCGGGCACCTGCCGAAGTTAACCCGGCTGATCCTCGGCATTCGTATCGGCCCGCCGATCTAGACCCCCGGGTAGCCCCCCAACGCCTTTCGCTCACGCTCATGAAGGTGCCCGAGTAATCGCGACCCAAAGTGGAAAGCAGCAATGCGCCGCATTCCTGCGTCGGTCGTGCGGCGGTGAAGCTGACCGACGGACGATTCGTAATCAACTGTGCCTCCGTAGCCGTCAGAGATAGCGATTCCTGCGAAAGTCGCACGTCACTGGACGCCGACGCTGCGTAAGGCGTCAGCTAGCCTAAACGCCTTTCGGCTATTTCCCGCAGGCGGCCTTGACCTGTTCATCGGATAACCCGGCGGCTTTCATGCTCAGCACCTGTTCGACGCTGCACTTTCCGCCGCTTCCCGTCGTCGTCGCCCCGCTCGGTCGCGTCGTACTCCCATCGTCGCAGCGCGCGCTGAGCGCTCGATTCTGTGGCGTGTCGGCTTCGTCCGCAGGACGAAACTCGCCGCTGATACCTTTCGTCGCGCAAGGGTCTACGAGGGCGATTGCCTTACCGGTCGCTATGGGCTTCAGGGGACTTCCCCAGCCGGGCCGGAATCGCTGATGCGTTTCAACCTCGAACACGGCGTCTGCACCGATCTTTCGCGCATCATCGGCCATCTCTTCGAGGCAGAGAACCGTCCCTGCCATCACCCAATCGAACTCAGTGGAGAGGTCCTTGATCGGCACATAGGAATTCGGTGGCAATGAGCTGAGAGGGGCTGTTGTGAAGAAGACCTTCCTGCTGTGCGGCACGCCGATCGGCGGACCACCGCCAGCGCGCGCCACAGCCTCTAGCGGGTAGAGGGTTTCCTGCATCTGGTCCTCCCCAAAAACACGCACACCTCTGATCGCCGCGATGAGACCGAACGTGAAAATTGATCCGATGACGCGACCAACAGAGACGCGGGTGGGTAGGAAGCCTTCCGCGGGTCGATAGCCCGGGAGTTCCATGCGGTACTCGTACCGGGTGGTTGGCAGGTCTTTGGACGGCGCCTCGAACTCGAATGGAGAAACGCCGATTTCGCGGTTGTTCACGAACACCCTTGCGCCAGGTGGCGTCGTTTGGATGTAGACGCTTTCGGTGCATCCGATCGTGGTGGCGATCAGAACAATCAACGCGACACGTTTCATCGGCAGCTCCCTGGGGTATCGGCGGGGTCGAACTCGGCGATTGTGAGGGCCGCGCTCTAGCTTGAGCACGGTTGACACGTCAACGCACTGCGAAGTTGGTTGGCGCTAGCTAGCGAACCGCCCGCACGATCGACGCGTCCGGGTTGCAAGTGCTAACAGGTCCGCGCCATGGCCCTGACCAAGTGCCCCGATTGTGGCGGCGATGTCTCGACGTCGGCTGCGGCATGCCCGAAGTGCGGTTGCCCAATGCGACAGCCTGGCGACAGTGCACGTTCTACGGAGCCGAGGCCGCACTCGGCATCAAAGGCCACAGCACCGGCCGGCAAGTCATGTCCGCATTGCGGGTCACAGGCGATAGGTAAGGTCCGAGGCTTACAGGGCGTAGGTGAGGTTCTGATCGCGATGATCCTGCTCTGCCTCTTCATCGTGCCGGGCGTCCTCTACTACGTCTATCAGGAGTCCGTTCCTTACTGTTCCGGTTGTGGGCGACGCGTAAGAGCTTGAATCGGGTGGGTGTAACGCTCGTTGAGCACGCGCTCAATTTGCAGGCTTCTGACGGTCGAAGTGCTTCCATCGCCCGACGCCCTGCGAATACGCCGGATTCTTGATCTTCCGCCACGGCGACGGTTCCACGAGCCGATACGGAGCATCCAGGCGTTTCGCGACGATGCCCTCTAGGTCGGCCGCGCAGACCACCTCGTAGAGCTTCGCGCCGGTCTCGATGATCGGCTGCAACGCGAGCGCTGACGTTGCTGGCGACGGCACGATGCGCGCGAAGCGAGCTTGCGCGCGTGGGCAGCTCATCGGGCACGTCGCGGTCCGATAGAGCGGCTCAATCGAAGAGCTGGCCCACAATCGGCTCCTCATAGAAAGCAGGAGGCTCGCACGCTCCAGGCCCTACGCAGTACTCGCGATGTATCCCTTTGAGGACGTAGGCGCCTTCGGGGTGTTGGAATACGTCAAACGCATACCAATCGCACCGGCCGCA
>JBFMFA010000530.1:0-3331 GCA_040753195.1 Gemmatimonadota bacterium
TGGCGTTTTGGTCCTTTGTGCTGATCAACACGGCGATGTGGGCGAGTGGTCCCTGGGGCACACCGCCCGCGACACAGCGCGCGCTGGCTTTTTTCGCGTTGATTGGCTGGATTGTGATTCCGTGGGCGCTGTGGATCGAACGCACCCATAGTGCGCGCGGCGCCTAACACGTTCGGTGCTGCGCCTGTGCTCCTCCGCGCCGCGGCGATCGTCCTGGCGCTCGCGACCGCGATCACCCTCGTCCAGATAGGACGCGCCGCCGAGCCTCAGCCCGCGGCGATTCTTCTGGCAGCACGCGCGCTGACGCTTGGCGCGCTGTTGCACCTGGGTCTGTTCCTCGCTCCCGGCGCGAAGCGCCCGTGGCATCGGCTCGCGGTCGCAGCATTGATGCTCCCGAGCGCGCTCATTGTGGTGGGGTTTACTGGCGAGGCGATTTCCCGAGCGCTTCGCGGAGCGCCGGCGTTGCTTCTCTCGACGGCTATCGGAGTGCTGGGTGTAGCTGCCTACGCGGCGGCGTATTGGGTGGTCGCGCAGCGACCCTGGCGGGACGCCTAACGCGCCGTGCGGTAGAAGAGGTCCACCAGCTCGTCGTACATCGCATTCGCCTCGGCGTCTGAGCCTTTTATCGCCGCAGCGGCGCAGTGACGAAGATGATTGCGCAGGAGCTCGCGCCCGACCGCACGCAACGCCTCCTGCACCGACACGATCTGCGTCATGATGTCGGCGCAGTAGCGATCCTCTTCCACCATCTTCTGCAAGCCGCGCACTTGTCCCTCAATGCGCCGGAGACGCACGAGGTTGCGTCCTTTTGCGTCGGCGTCGACGGCCACCGCTTTGCGTCCGCTGGACGCATCCTCTGTCAATGCACCGCAGCCGCAGGCGGCGATCTCTCGTTCCGGGGAATCGATCATGCGTTAGGCAAGGTGGCCCCGCCGCAGGCGCAGCGAGTTGGACACGACACTCACGGAGCTGAGCGCCATGGCGGCGCTGGCCAGGATGGGACTGAGCAGGATCCCGAACGCCGGGTAGAGCAATCCTGCGGCGACCGGAATCCCAACGCTGTTGTATGCGAACGCCCAAAACAGATTTTGTTTGATGATGCGCATCGTGCGGCGTGACAGGGCGATAGCCGCACCGACACCGCGCAGGTCGGGACGCATGAGCGTGACATCGCTCGCGTCGATGGCGATGTCCGTACCCGAACCTATCGCGATTCCGACGTCCGCGTGCGCCAGCGCCGGTGCGTCGTTGATGCCGTCGCCGACCATGGCGACTGTGCGCCCTTCGCCTCGCAGAGCCTGAATCTCCGCCACTTTGCCAGCTGGAGAGACGCCAGCCCTGACGCGGGGAATCCCCGCCGCTTGCGCGATGGCGCGAGCGGCACGTTCGTGATCCCCGGTCAGGAGAACAACGTCGGCGCCTAACGAGCGAATCCGGGCAACGGCAGCAACCGACGTGGATCGAAGTGGATCGGTGACGGCCACAACACCGGCGGGACGCGACGCAATCGCGACGTACACCACTGAGCGCCCTTGCGCCGCAAGCGGCGCAGCGGCGGCGTCGAGCAGCCGCACGTCGACTCCGTTTGCCGCGACCCATGCCGCGTTGCCGACAACCACCGGTTGTCCGTCGATCACACCGGACACTCCGAGCCCCGGCTCGGCGCGAAAGTCGTTGGGCATCACCAGCGGGAGTGACGCCGCCGCGGCAGCAGCCTGGATCGCAGCGCCTAACGGGTGCTCGGACTGGCGTTCTACCGACGCCACGAGTTGCAGCAGCCGCTGTTGATCGAGGTCAGGATCGAGCGAGATCACGTCGCTGACGACAGGCTTCCCTTCCGTGACGGTGCCTGTCTTGTCGAGAACAACCGTATCGACCGCCCCGGCGCGTTGCAGCGCTTCGCCCCCCTTGATCAGAATGCCGGCCTCGGCGCCCTTCCCGGTCGCAACCATCACGGCGGTCGGCACGGCGAGTCCCATCGCGCAGGGGCAGGCGATCACCAACACAGCGACGGCAGCCGTCAGTGCACGCAACGCATTCCCTGAGCCATCCAGGATCAACCAGCCAGCGAATGTGAGAATCGCTATCCCGACGACGACGGGGACGAAGACGGCGCTGATGCGATCCGCCAGGTTTTGGATCGGCGCACGGGACCCTTGCGCCTCACGCATGAGGGTGACGATGCGCGCGAGCACGGAGTCGGCGCCTAACGTGGTCGCCCGGTATTGCAGCGCGCCGTTTCCATTCACACTGCCGCCGACGACACGGTCCCCCGTCTGTTTGGTGACTGGAATCGGCTCCCCGCTGAGCATCGACTCGTCAACGGCGCTCGTCCCCGCGATCACGTCCCCGTCAACCGGCAAACGCTCGCCCGGACGGACCAGGATAATGTCGCCGCGACGCAGCTGCTCGATGGGAACGTCGACCTCGCCGGCAGCGCGGAGCACGCGCGCCGTTTTTGGCTGCAGATCGATGAGGCGTCGTATGGCGGCGGTGGTCCGCGCCTTGGCGCGCGCCTCGAGCGCGTTGCCGAGGAGTACGAGCGCGATGATGATAATGACCGCCTCGTAGTACACGTCAGGCACGACTCCGCGCGTCAGGAGAAATTCCGGAGCCAGCGTCGCCGGCAACGAAACCAGAAACGCCGCGCCGGTGCCTAACGCAACGAGCGTGTTCATGTTGGCGCTTCCATGCCGTAAGGCAGCCCACGCTCGCGTGTAGAAATGGCGACCCGCCCACAGCATTACGAACGCCGTGCCCACGAGCAGGACCCACGACAGCACCCACGACGGCAGCGCATACAACCAAGGGAGGACGTTACGCAGCGTGGGATCCAACACGGTCATGACCCAGCGCATAAAGGGATCCGACAGCGTATCCATGCTGCTGTGCGCCGCTGCGGCCATGACGGGCATCGAGATGAGCATCGCCACGACGCCGATCGCGAGGCTCACGAGCGCCTTGCGGCGCAGACTCAGGTACTCGCGCTCAAACTCGGCGTCCTGTGCCAGTTGCGCGTCGATAGCGGTCGTGTCGACGGCGGGGAGGTCAGCGCTGTAGCCGGTTTCGCGAATCCGGTCGACGAGCACGTCGGGAGCGACAACGCGCGGGTTATACACGACCGCGGCGCTGTTTGTCATCAGGTTGACGTTGGCGTCGAGCACGCCAGGCGTCTTTCGCAAGGCGCGCTGCACGGCCGCTTGGCACGCCGCGCAGGTCATCCCGCCGACGTCAATCGTTAGGCGCTCGCCAGCCGCTCCTGCGACCGCCGGTGCTGCGGCCGTGTCCGTCGCCATAGGGACAGTCCCGACTACGCGTCTTCGCGCGCGTC
>JBFMFA010000531.1:0-3328 GCA_040753195.1 Gemmatimonadota bacterium
GCCGTTGCCGTTCGTAGAGGCGTCGAGCCTAAACGGGGCTAAGAGCCGTGTGCACACTGGCGAGTCGCCCTGCAAGGCACGATCTTGCCGCGTTCGGAACTGACGGGGCCCCCTCACCCTTCCGCGATGCCCGATCCTCAACTGGCACCACCCTTACGCCATTCGCGCACCTGGTGGAAAGGAAATTGACGGGGGATTCCCCGACAGCAAACGGACCGCGCCCAGCCCAAGTGCTGACCGCGCGCGGAGCGGTCTCCGAATGCACGGTTGTTTCTATTCCCCGCGAGGGCGCACACTTCGGCTCCTCGTCCACGCCGCCCATCCACGTAGGTGGACGGGCCATCGTCATGGCTGCCGGACCCTGCGCTGTCGAAGGGCGCGACATGTTGTTAGCCACGGCTCGGGCCGTCCGGTCATCCGGGGCCGTCATGCTTCGTGGCGGGGCGTTCAAACCGCGCACGTCGCCGTACTCGTTCCAGGGGATGGGTCCCGGCGCGCTCGACCTGCTGGCCGAAGCGCGCGAGCTGACCGGCCTGGCACTCATCACGGAAGTGCTCGATCCACGGCACGTCGAGCTTGTCGCGAAGCACGCCGACGTGCTGCAGGTCGGTGCGCGCAACATGCAGAACTACGCGTTGCTCGCGGAGGTCGGCCGGAGTGAGCGTCCCGTTCTGTTGAAGCGCGGTTTCGCCGCCACCGTGGACGAGCTGCTCATGGCCGCCGAGCATGTGATGGCGACGGGGAATAGCCGTGTGATCCTCTGCGAGCGCGGCATCCGTACCTTCGAAACGAAAACGCGCAACACGCTCGACGTCGCCGCGGTCCCCGTGCTCAAGCGCGAAACGCACCTTCCGGTCATCGTCGATCCGAGCCACGCCGCGGGTCGCGCGCACCTGGTGGCGCCGCTCGCCTTGGCGGCGATCGCCGCCGGCGCGGACGGTCTCCTGGTCGAAGTCCATCCGTCGCCCGCCGCCGCGCTCTCTGACGGTGAACAGTCCCTCACGCTGCGGGCCTTTTCCACGCTCGTTAGGCAAATTGCCGCCGTCGCGACTGCCGTCGGACGTGAGGTCGACGTCGGCCGCGGCGAGCCCCGCGAACCCGATCCGGATCTCGAGGTCGTGCTGAACGGTGCGGCGACGCAGCTGGCGCTCGCCGACATGGACCTCCCCGGTCTGCTCGATGCGCTGGCGGACGTGCGCGAAGACATCGAAACGATCGATCGAGAGATCATCTCGCTGCTGGCGCGACGAGTCGCGTTAGGCCGTCGCGCGGGGAGCGTGAAGCGTTTCGCAGGCGTCCCGGTCGTCGATCCCATTCAGGAAGCCGCGGTGCTGGAGCGTTCACGCTCCCTCGCCGACGCCGCCGGTCTTCCGTACCGCGATCTCGCCGCCTTGCTGCGCGGCATGATCGCCATTACGCGGCGCGCGCAGTTGAAAGACGCGGGCGTCGAAAACATGCCTAACAAATGACTCCTACATCCTCGCAAACAGTTGCGACGCCGGCCAACGGTGTGGAGCCGGTGACGGACAAGATCTTTGCGCAACCCACTGCCCGTGTCGACGATTTCGTGTTCGACGGGCGCACGGCCGGCGTCTTCGACGACATGCTCGGTCGCTCGGTGCCGTTCTACGCCGAGATTCAGCGCATGAGCGTGGAGCTGGCCGCCGATTTCGCCACCCCAGGCAGCAACGTCTACGACCTCGGCTGCTCAACGGGAACGACGTTCGCGGCACTGCATCCCAAGGTGGAGCCTTCGGTCCGCTTCATCGGCATCGACGACTCACCCGAGATGCTCGACAAGGCGCGCCAGAAGCTGGCGCACGCGGCGGCGGGACGGCAGATCGATCTCGTTAGGTCCGATCTGCACGAACTCGCCACGATTGAAAACGCGTCGGTGGTATTTCTCACGCTCACGCTGCAGTTCGTGCGGCCGCTGCACCGCGAGCGTCTCGTCCGTGCCATCTGCGAGGGAACGAACGATCAGGGGTGTCTCATTCTCGTGGAGAAGCTCACCGAGTCGGACACGCTCTTCAATCGCCTCTTCATCAAGTACTACTATGATATGAAGCGGCGGAACGGATACTCCGAGCTGGAGATCTCTCAAAAACGAGAGGCGCTGGAGAACGTCCTGATCCCGTACCGCGCTGAAGAGAACCGTGAGATGCTGCTCGCGGGCGGCTACCGCCGCGTGCAGCCGTTCTTCCAGTGGTACAACTTCGCCGGGGTGATCGCCGTCAAATGAGTAGCGGTGCGGCGCGCGAGACGCTGCTCGTTAGGTACGGGAACTTCCTGTTCAAGTACCGCAACGCGCTCTTTCCGATCGTTCTGTTGACGCTCTTTTTCACGACCCGGCCATCCGTCGGTCCCAACGATTGGGTGGTCGATCTCGCCGGTGTTCTCGTATCGCTCAGCGGCCAGATTCTGCGCATCGCCGTGATCGGCTACAAATACATCATCCGCGGCGGCAAGAACGCGCGCATTTACGCCGAAGACCTCGTCACAACGGGTTTCTTCGCGCACTGCCGCAATCCATTGTACGCCGGGAACATCCTCGTCCTGCTCGGACTCTTCATCATCCACAATAACTTCTGGGTGTATGTCATCGGCGTGCCGTTTTTCCTGACGGGGTATGCCGCGATCGTCGCTGCTGAAGAGGCATTTCTGCTGGGCAAGTTCGGGGACGCCTATCGCGCGTACATGGATGACGTCCCGCGCTGGGTGCCGCGGCTCAGCGGTTTCAGCGAGTCGGTCGCCGGCATGACGTTCAATTGGCGCCGGGTGGTGCTCAAGGAGTACGGGAGCACGTTTGCCTGGACGGCTACGGCCATCGTTCTAATGGCACGGCAGACGTTGCTGTACCACGATTATCAGGACCGTGAGCTATACTTGAACGCACTGGCTGGCGTGCTCGTGCTGCTCGGCGTTGCGTATGGGACGGCGCGCTACCTCAAGCTGACGCGCAAACTGCGAAGTTAGGTCCTAACGAGAGCCACGCGCGCACAGGCGTGACGCGTCCTATGGCAGAGGATTTGTACGCACGCAATGAACCTGAACCGCCGCGACCTGTTACGACGCTTTGGAGCGGGCTTCACCGCGCTGGCCGGCGCGCGCGCAGGTCTGGGTGATTTGATGCAAGCCCCATCAATGATCACGCGCCGCATCCCCTCGTCAGGCAAGATCATCCCCGTCGTCGGACTCGGCACATGGCAGACGTTCGACGTCGGAACGTCGGATGCCGCGCGCGCGACCCTGGAGCAGGTCCTCACGACGTTCGTCCAGTTAGGCGGCAGGGTGATCGATTCGTCCCCAATGTACGGATCCTCCGAGG
>JBFMFA010000532.1:0-3326 GCA_040753195.1 Gemmatimonadota bacterium
GGTTGCTGACCACGCCGACGTTTTCCATGCGCGCAGAGCCGGCGCCTAACGAACCGGGAAGGGCTCGGCTCACCAGCGCGTCACTCGTGCGCTTGTCGTAGTAAGTCACGCTGAGCGAAAGCCGGTTCCTCAGCGCCGTCACGTCCACACCACCCTCGACCTCGCGCGTGCGTTCGGGCTTGATGTGATCGTTGCCGAGCGCACCGAACGTCACGGACGGAACGTCGCCGATCGAGAAGACGGACGATGTGGTCGGTACCAGCTGCGTGAGCGCGGCCGATGGCGTGGGAGCCTGCCCCGACGCACCGAACGCAGCGCGCACGCGCAGATGGTTGAGCCACCCGGCGCGGTCGCCTTCCCGCATGACGTACGAAACGGCCACCTTGGGGTACGTGATCGCACCTAACGAGCTTCCGAACGCGCTGTTCTCGTCGCGCCGCAACGCCGCTGTGACATAAAGCAGGTTGCGCCAGGCAAAGCGCTGCTCGATGTACGCGCCGAGCGACACGCCTTCGAGCGACTGTTCGCCGGACGACTTCTCACTCCCGAAGTCGAGAGTGCGCCCTCCCGGTGCGAGCACAAACGCCGTGTTGAGCGTACCGTGCCGTCCGTCGCGATTCCATTGCACGCCTAACGCCGTCGTCGACGTAAGCGTCGGCGTCAACGAGAAGGCGGCGGTGGCCCCAGCGTCGAAGGTGAACTTCATGTTGCTCCAGCGGTTGATCGTGCGGAGCCCCTCGCGCTCGCGGCCGCAGAACTTGCACCCCTGACCCGGAGCGACATCGGCCTGGTCGTCGTACTGCAACCAGTCCATCCCGAGCGTCGTTCGCGTGTCGAGCCAGTCCTTCGGCCGATACAGCAGCGTGGCGCCGTTGGTAAGTTGATTCGACGTGCGCGCGACACTCTTCGAAAAGACGTCGCGCGGCGGTGCGAAACCCCACACGTTGCGCAGCGCCGGATTCGGAATACCGGTCATCGCGGACGCGAGCACGCTCTGAATGTTGTCGCCGGTCTGCGGCAGCAGATTGTAGCCGTGGCCAAAACCCGCGCTCACGTTCAGCTCCGCCATGTGGCTCAGCGTGAGCCCGAGATTCGACCGCAAGCTCGTCTTCCTGAGCTGGTTGGGAATCTCCTGGCGCCGCGGCAGGTCGTCCACGCCGCGCTCGACGTACAGCGAATCACGCTCCGCGTTAGGCATGCGCAAGACGCCTAACTCGTCCTCCCAATCCGCGCCGAGGAAATACCGCACGCCGTCACTGCCGCCCAATACTTGCGCGCCATATTGCTGGCGCTCCCCCGTGCCGATCGGCGACGTCTCCGGATCCTCCAGCAGGTTGCGCTTGTACGTCTGCTCCACGCTGCACGCGTTGAACTTGGCCATCCACTGCAGGCAGTTGGTGCGCGATCCGTTACGCAGCCAGCCCGCCGAGTAGTAGATGCTCGGGTAGCTGGCGGGATCGCTGCTGCGACCGCGTTCGGCATATGTGTGCCACGCGGGCGACCCGGCGCGGCCACGTTTGGTCGTCACCAGGATCACGCCGTTCGCCGCCTGCGTGCCGTACAGGGTCGCGGCGGCGGGACCCTTGGCGATCTCGATGTTCTCGATCTCGTCCGGGTTCAGGTTGTTCATGAAGTTGGGCCGCCCGCCGCCGATGTACACCGTGCCGCCTAACGTCGGACTCGATTGCTCCACCCGCACGCCGTCTACGATGAGCAGCGGGTCGTTCACAAGCGCCAGCGAGTTCAGACCGCGAATCCGCACGCGCGCCCCGCCACCGACAGTCCCATTCGACGCCAACATGGCAACACCAGCCGCGCGGCCGTTGAGCAGATCCTGAAAACTCGTGATCGGCTGCCTCTGCACGATGTCACTGACATCGAGCTGCGCGATCGAATGGCCCAGTTCTCTCGTTAGGGATCGCCCCGTCGCGGTGGAAACCACGCTTTCCAGCTGATAGGCGGCGCGCGCGAGTACGACGTCCATGTGCGTCGTGTCGCCTGCCCTCACACTCGTGGTCACTACTGCCGACTCATAGCCCAGGCGCACGATGCGCAGCTGGTAGGTGCCCGGCGTGATGCGTGCGATTGTCGCAATGCCGTTCGCGCTCGACATCGCTCCAATCGTCGAGCCGACGACAAGCACCTGCGCTCCTTCGACCGCGCGGCCGGACTCGCGATCGGTGATTCGTGTCGTGATGCGACCGTTGTGGGTTTGAGCCGCAGCGATGGAGGTGGCTGACGCGCAGGCGAAGGCGACCGAGCTCATCGCACGTAAGCGCCACGACGTCATTAAACCCTCCTAAGGTGGCTGCGCCGAATGCCACCCGAACTGATGACCGCTGTGGAGGGATACCGCGGCTACGGAGCCTCCGTCGCACACCTCATCGACAGATGTGCGGCAAACGCCAGGATATGGATGTGGCTGGTAGCGTGCAAGAGAGGAGTTTCACTAAGAGTCGTTTGAACGGTCAGGAAAGACTGGGTGGCAGCTCCAAGGTGAGCGTCCGGATCTTTCCCTCGCGGCTCGAAGTCCGCGCTCTCAGTCTTCGTTAGGCGAGTTGTAAAAGAACTGCTCGCGAACTATGCGCCCGTCCTTCACCGTATAGAGCGCCATCTCCTGCATCTGTTTGCGTTCACCGGTCGGCTTATACGTGATGTCGAAGACATAGTGCACGGCAAATTGGTCGTCGCCGATAAAAGGCCCATGTGCCTCGGCGGCGTGGATCTCGTTGTTGTCCAACCACCATTGATTCTTCTGGCGAATCGCGTCGATTCCATTCAGCACGGCGGGCAAATCGTCGGTGCCAATCGGTTCGACGCTGATGATGTCTTGTGAATAGAGCCGGTTGATGACTTCGATATTGCGTCGCGCACGGCACAATGCGACAAGCTGGTGTGCCACGGCCGCAGTTGCTGACTGAGCGGTAGCTGTCATTCTCCCTCCGTGAACAAATTCTCGGGGACTTTAGCCAGTGTTCCGCTCATCGCGTGCCACAGTGACGTAACGCGCTCATGTTGGGACCGCTTGCTTTTCCTGCTCACTACTCGACGATGTTCGACTTCTCTCGCTTCAAAGTTCTCAGCTTCGATTGTTATGGAACAATCATTGACTGGGAACGCGGAATCATCGACGCACTTATTGGAGTGTTCAGAGCGCATCGCGTGAATGCTGGGCGCGAAGAAGTGCTCGAACTCTTCGGCGCTCTCGAGGCGAAAGCTGAAGCCGGAGCGTACGCCACTTACCGGACCGTGCTGCAGCGCGTCCTCGATGGAATCGCGGCGCACTTTTCGTTCACGCCGACGCCGCAGGAACGTGAGGCATTTGC
>JBFMFA010000533.1:0-3321 GCA_040753195.1 Gemmatimonadota bacterium
GTGAAGCGACCGTCGTTTTCACGTAGTCGGGCCTGAGCCGCCTGAAAAAGCCGCTCCGTCTGTCCGTGGTCGAGGTACGAGGGGAGGTACTTCTCGAGTTTCGGTGTTCCCACCGCGCGGGCAGGATTCGCCGTCACTACGTCGTTGCGATGGAGGTAGCGGAAGAACGTGCGCACCGCGGACAGCGCCCGAGCCGAGGAGCGTTTCGTCAGGCCCTTTCTCGTTAGGTGGCCCAGAAACGATCGCACGGCCAGTCGGTCGACCTGCGTCCAGGACCACGTATCGTTCCCGAAGTAGCGAATCAAAAAGAACGTCAACTCGCGCAAGTCACGGCCATACGCCTCCACCGTGTGAGGCGAAACGTCGCGCTCTTTCGTTAGGTGTTCCAGAAAATCCGCAATGTCGCGCTGTATCAAAGGGTCAGACTCCCTTGAAGACTGTTCATGGAGTCTGACCCCGTGATCGCTTCGTGCCACGCAGCCAAATGCGCGAGCGCGCGCTCGGCGATACGTTCGCGCTTGAGTCGCTTGTCGCGCGGCGCATCCGGCAACTCATCGACGAGCCCGAAATTCGCGTTCATCGGCTGGAAGGCGGCGGGATTCGACTCGCGCAGGTAGCGATACAAGGCCCCGAGCATCGTCGTCGGCGGTGGCAGCACCGGATCGTCGCCCGCGAGCATGCGCGCCATGTTGATGCCCGCGACGAGCCCCGTTGCGGCGCTCTCCGTGTACCCTTCGACGCCGGTGAGCTGTCCGGCGAACATCGTTAGGTGATCGTCCTTGAGCGATAGATGCGCGGTCAGTGTCGCCGGCGTATTGAGATACGAATTGCGGTGCATCGACCCGAAGCGCAGAAACTCCGCGTTGGCCAGCCCCGGAATCATTCGAAAGACGCGCTGTTGCTCCCCGTGACGCATGCGTGTCTGGCAGCCAACGAGGTTCCACATGCGCTCGGCTTTGTCTTCCATGCGCAACTGCAGCACGGCCCAAGGCCTGCGCCCCGTCCGTGGATCGCGCAGCCCGACCGGTTTCATCGGTCCAAAGCGCAGCGACTCGCGGCCCCGGCGCGCCATCTCCTCGACCGGCATGCACCCTTCGAAATACGGCACCGATTTGTCGAAGTCGTGCTGCGAGGCGTATTGATCCGCGCTCGTTAGGGCATCGATGAACGCCTCGTATTCTTCGCGCGAAAGGGGGCAGTTGACGTATGCGCCCTCGGCGCTCGCCTCGGGCATCGTCTCTTTGTCGTAACGCGCGGCGCGAAAGGCGATGCTCATGTCGATGCTGTCACGCGCGACGATCGGTGCTATGGCATCGTAAAATGCCAGCGCTTCGCCGCCGAGCCGCTGCTGAATCGCGCGCGCGAGCGCGTCCGAGGTGAGCGGACCGGTAGCGATGATGGCAGGCGAGGGCAGCTCCGTGATTTCCTCGCGCACGATGCGAATGTGCGGATGCGACGTTAGGCGCGCGCTCACACCGGCGGCAAAAACATCACGATCGACAGCCAGCGCCGATCCGGCGGCAATGCGCGCCTCGTCGGCAATTGGGAGGACCATGCTCCCAAGCAGCCGCATCTCCTCTTTCAGCAGGCCGTGCGCGTTCGTCCGCTCGGTGCTTTTGAACGTGTTGGAGCAGACCAGCTCAGCGAACTGATCGGTCTTATGGGCGGGCGTGCCACGTGACGGTCGCATCTCGTAGAGCACGACATCGATGCCGCGCTCGGCGAGCTGCCACGCTGCTTCGGATCCGGCCAAGCCTCCGCCGACGACTAAAACCGTCATGGGAGAAAGCTACAACATGGCGCGACGGGCGAGGCGTGAGGCGCCGGCATGAGGCGCACGACGTCGCCCAGCCCGGGCCAATGCCCGTCCCTTAGGTCGCAGACAGTTGCATTGGCACGCCGAAGCGCGGGAAGATCGTCTCGACATCGAGGAAATAGTTGATGCGGCCGATTCGCTCGCCGTCGAATTCGAGTACCACAACTCCCCAAGGTACGTCACCACCGTTCTTGTATTGCGCGAACACCGCGGCGCCGCCGTTGGCGCTGGGGAGGCGCACAAGCTTGGAGCCCCGGCAGCCGATGCCGTACGTGAGCATCCACCTCGCGATGGACCCCGTCCCTTTGAGCCAGAGTTCGTACGGCGGCATCGACATGGTGGCTTCCTCGTGCAGCAGCTTCGTTAGGGCGTCGATGTCGTAACGTTCAAAGGCTTCGGCATACCGCTCGAGCAACTGTTCCTGCTCCGCCGTCAAGTCGCGTGGAACAACCGCTGGATTGCGTGCCTCGAGAGTCGCGCGAGCGCGTTGTAGCGCGCTGTTCACGGCGGCAACACTCATCTCCAACGCTTCCGCTGTTTCTGCGGCGGACCAGTTGAGCACTTGCGTCAACAGAAGTACCGCACGTTGACGCGGCGGCAGATACTGCAGCGCCGCGACGAACGCCAGGCGAATGCTCTCTTTCAATATCACGCGTTCTTCCGGATCGGAGTCTTCTTCAGCCGGAAGTGCCAGCTCGTCCGGAATCGGCTCAACCCAATACTCGCGCGGCTGCTGTTTGAGATCCATGCCTTCCCTGACTACCGCCGGTTCGCTCGTTAGGTCGCTAGGCCTAACGCGGGGTTTCTTGTTTGCGGCACTCAGGAGATCCAAACAGACATTCGTCGCGATGCGGTAGAGCCACGTCTTCAATGATGACTGTTCGCGAAAGCGATCAACCGCCTTCCACGCTCGTAGCATGGTCTCCTGCACCGCATCCTCGGCATCCACGAGAGAGCCGAGCATGCGGTAGCAGTGACCTGTGAGAGCGGGGCGATGTAATTCAAGAAGGGTAGCTGAAGTCATTTCCTCGTCCTGACCGAGTACTGAGTGATGTGCTTGGAGTGTATGCGAGGTTGTCAGTTCGGGTTCTCAGTTCGAGTGCTGAGTGACCGCGCTCTCCAACTCACGACTCGAACTGTTAACTCGATTAACTCCAAGCTGCTAACACAAAACTCTTTGTTAGCGCTGAATCGTCGCAGGATCCATCCAGAATACTTCCCAGTGGTACCCGTCTGGATCGTAGAAGCTCGACTGATACATGAAGCCGTGGTCTTGCGGGTCTTTCGCGTGCGACCCGCCTGCGGCGGTCGCTTTCTGCACGACCTCGTCAACTTCGGCTCGGCTATCCACGCTAATTGCGAACATGGCAGCGGTTTCTTTGTTCGGGTCGCCGGCGTCGCGGTTGCTGAAATCTCGGAATTTTTCGCGCGTGAGGAGCATGAAGTACGCATCCTCGCCTACGAGCATGCACGTGGCGGTCGCGTCCGTAAACTGCGAGTTGAAA
>JBFMFA010000534.1:0-3321 GCA_040753195.1 Gemmatimonadota bacterium
AGAAAAGGTCCACGGCCTGCGGTGTCCCCGCCGAGAATACGCCGGCATTCTCGAGGAAAAACGGACGCTTCTCAGGGAAGAAAAGTGGGAACCGCGTCAGGTTGGTGCGCTGCTCGTCCACCTCCACCTGCGCAAAGTCCGTGTTGTACGTGAGATCCAGCGTCAGACTGGGCGTCAGGCCGTACTTGAGGTCCACGCCCCACTCGCCCGTCTGATCAAACTTGCTTTGCAGATCGTAATTGCGCGCCGTGCCGCCGAGGACGTACGGCGTG
The DNA here is from genome assembly GCA_040753195.1 of Gemmatimonadota bacterium. GTDB lineage: Bacteria > Gemmatimonadota > Gemmatimonadetes > Gemmatimonadales > Gemmatimonadaceae > DASYRX01. Next base: position 273 of record JBFMFA010000534.1, read on the forward strand.
GCCGTCGCGATACGACGCACCGGAACCTGAACACCGCGCAAGGTGCCGGCGAGCGACAGACGCATGAGGCCGAACTGCCGCGGAATAAACGACCAGAACGATTCTTCGTTTTTGCGACGGATGCCGCGAACGAGGTTCAACCCCCACGTCTGATCGGCGCCACCGCCGTACCGCAGCGTGGCAAACGGGATGCGAAACTCGGCGTACCAGCCTAACGAGTCGATCGAGGTCGCCACCGTCCAGCTCGCGTCCCAATTCAGGTTGAAACCACCCATGGAGCCCGACTGTGCACGCGTCTGCCCCTGCTGGAAGACCCCGCCTCCTTCTCCTTCGCGCACCACCTGGCCGTCGTGCTCCACGCCCGACGGTGTCGTCGCAAAGACGAAACCGTTTTGCCGGTCGAGATAGGTATCCAGGATGATTCCGAAATAGTCGCTGTTTGTCAGCGTCACGTCCCGGATTTTGTCGCCCGGGATGATCGCGCTGGGCTCGCGGTCGAAGAGCCACGCGCCGACGTACAACGCCTCGCCATCGGTCAGAATGCGAACCTCGGTCCGTTCGGTGACCGGCTCCCCCTCGCGCAGCTCGCGCTGGACAAAGCCGTCGTAAAGCTGGGCTCCGCTCCATGGCTCGTCGTCCAGTCGGCCGTCGATGACGGGGGCGGTCCGGATCACGGTCGCGCGGCCCTCGCGCGGTTCCACAGTTCGTCCAGGGGTCACTTCTACGCGCTGGGCATTGGCGCTCGCTGCTAGCACGCTGATGAAGGCAGTTGTCAGGAAGCTTCGGGCACAGCGAAAGGTGAGAGGGAGTGTCATTGCGGGGATCGGGGTATCCGGAACATTGCGGGCCTGGTCGGCGTGGGCATACGTCATAGCGGCGTCACGCGTTGTCCCATTTTCAGGCTGACGCGGCCAAATCTACCCCAACGCTTCGCTCAGCCGCTGTGTCTATCAGTCGGAATCGCATGACGGGACTAGCCATACAAGCCATTCAGCCGGCACCCCAGGGCGTGCACGAAGAGCTAACGCTGATCACCCGGGTGCTGGACGGCGACCGGGCGGCAGCACGAGCGCTATACGAGGCGCACGTCCATCGCGTGCACCGGCTGGTGTTCCGTCTCTGCGGTGACGAGGACCTGACCCATGACCTTACCCAGGATGTCTTCATTCGCGCGTTCGAGCAGCTGCCCCGCTTTCGCGGAGAGGCGGCGCTCGGCACGTGGCTGCACAGGATCGCGGTGAGCGTCACATTGAACGCGTTGCGCAAAGTCCGGCGTCTCGCGACGCGCGAGCAGAGCATCGACGCCGAAGGGAGCCATGCGGCGAGCTTGGCGGACGAGCGGCCGACGAGTGATCCGGACCTGCGCGATCGCCTAACAAAAGCGATCGAAGCGTTGCCGCCGGGCGCGCGCGCGTCGGTGATTCTGCACGACATCGAGGGGTACACACACGTGGAAATCGCGGAGATGCTTGGCATCGCCGTGGGTACGAGCAAAGCCCGCTTATTCGACGCGCGTGCTCGGCTGCGCCAGGCGCTGGCCGATTTCGCGCGGGAGTAGACCAATGACAGACGACAAACTGCAGGAACTTCTCAAAGAGGCGAGCCACACGTGGCGTGCGCCGGAGCCGCGGGTGGCGGAGATGTGGGCGGGCATTGAGGCGCGCCACTTCAATCACCGGCGGCGTCGCCTAACGCCTAACTGGTGGATGATGGTGACCGCCGTTGCCGCGGCGCTCGCGTTCGGCGTGTCACTGGGACGCTTCACCGCCGCTGAGCGCGCCACACAGCCGCAGATCGCCGCATCGCCGGCCGGCATGGGTGAACCGTACGGACGTACAACGACCGAACTCCTCGGCCAGACGGCGGTGCTGCTCGCCGCGCTTCCTGCCGAAGCGCGAGAAGGACGCGCTGGCGGTCACTTCTCCGAACAGGCAGCTCAGCTGCTCATCACCACGCGTCTCTTGCTCGATTCTCCGGTCGCCACCGATCAGCGCCTGCGCATTCTGTTGGAAGACCTCGAGCTGGTGCTCGCTCAGGTATCGCAGCTTCCGGGCGCTTCGCAGCGGAATCAGGCGGAGCTCGAAATCATCACCGAAGCACTCGAAGAGCGCGATGTGGTACCACGAATCCGCGTTGCAGTCGCGTCGCTCAACGGCGACGCCAACTAGAGGATGGAACGCACCATGATCCGATCGACCCTTCTGCTCGCGGCACTCTCGGCCACCTCGTTAGGTGCGCAGCCGCCTCGCGCGGCTCCCCCCGCGCGGCCCCCGCGCGCCGAATCGCCGCCGCCGCCCCCGCGTGCGCCCCGCGCGCCGACGGAGTGGCGCCTCTTTGCGGAATTGGACGAGTGGCATGCCCTAACGCCGCTCGCTGAAATGCCGCTCATGCCGCTCATGCCGGATATGCCCGTCATGCCCCCGATGCCGGAAATGCCAGTGATGCCGGAAATGCCTTCCTTGGCGCCGTTTCCTCCTCACGCAGATCTCCACTGGTTCAGCGAGGTCCCGCACCTCCTGGAAGCGCCTTTAATGCAGGACTGGGGAAAGACGCGGAAACCGCCGAAAGCACCAAAGGATGCAAAATCATTCTTCGAGAAACCGCTCCAGGGTTTTCTCTACGACGGTTGGCATCCGAGCCCTGCGCCGAGCCCTTGGGCGTCTGACGATCCCGCGGATTCGTTGTACCGCCGCGCTCGCGAGCTGTTGAATCGTGGCGAATATCGTCAGGCAGCCATCGCGTTCCGCGATCTGCACACGAAATTCGCGACTTCGCAATACGCTCCCGCCGCGTTGTACTATCAAGCGTTCGCCCTGTATCGCATCGGCGGCCTGTCGGATCTGCGTGATGCGTTAGGCGCGCTCGAAACACAGCGTTCCAAGTACCCCGGCTCCCGCAGCGAGTCCGAGAACGCGGCGCTGCAAGCGCGCGTACTGGCCGCGCTCGCCGCTCGCGGCGACTCGGACGCACGCCGCCGGCTCTCGGAAACCGCGCAGAGCGGCGAACGGCGCTGCGAATCCGATGAAGATCAGAGCGTGCGCGTCGAGGC
>JBFMFA010000535.1:0-3305 GCA_040753195.1 Gemmatimonadota bacterium
TGAAAGGACGCGTGGCTGCCGTGTGAGACGCGCATCTTCACGAGCGTTTCGGGGTCGCGCGCGTGCGGCGTTATGAAGGGGATTTCTCGCGCTAGGCTGAAGACGGCGATGTTGCCGACGGCGCCGAGTGCGATGGAGATGGCGGCAGTGATGAGGAGGACCGGTGCGCGGAGGAGGCCGCGCAGGGTGTAGCGCAGGTCCTTGAGGAGATTTTCTACTGTCGCGGTACGGCGCGTGTCGCGCGCTTCCTCTTTGGTGACGTCCACGTTGCCGAACGTACGTTGTGCAGCGTAGCGGGCGTCGTTCGGTGACATGCCGCGGGCGATGTTCTCCTCGACGAGGTGTTCGATGTGATCGCGCAGTTCGCGATCAAGCTCGCTCTCCACGACGCCGCGTTTGAAGATCGAGCGAAGCCGGAGTCGGATAACATCGCGCCAACGCAGCATCACGGCGACTCCGCGTTAGGCGTTTTTGAGCGCGAGCCGAATCGCAGCGGAGAGCCGTTCCCACTGATTCGTCTCGTGCTTGAGTTGGGTGCGGCCGCTGCGGGTGATGGAGTAGAATTTGGCTTCGCGGCCGGTTTCGTTGGTGCGCCAGTCGCCGCGGATGAGGCCTTGTTGCTCGAGCCGGTGCAACGCCGGGTAGAGCGACCCCTGTTTCACCTGCAGTTCGTCCCCAGATGCAGCCTGAATGCGCTTGGCGATCGCCCAACCATGGCGCGACTCCGTGGCCAGCGCTTTGAGAATCAGCACGTCCAGCGTCCCCTGAATCAAGTCCGATGGCTTCATCGCGCGCTCACGTTTGCAGATAAACTACAATGAGACCTCGATTATCTATAACGCCAGTTGCGCGGTCCCGTAATCAGCCGCATACATTGAGGACGTCCATCCGGCGTGACATGTGGCGTCAGCTCGTTAGGCATTCTTGAGTGCGAGCTTGATCGCGGCAGAGAGGCGGTCCCACTGGGAGACCTCGTGCTTCAGCTGCTTCTTGCCTGCGGCAGTCAGAAAGTAGAACTTGGCTTCGCGACCTGTTTCGTTGGTGCGCCATCCGCCGCGGATAAGTCCCTGTTGCTCGAGCCGGTGCAGGGCGGGATAAAGCGAACCTTGTTTGACGTGCAGCTCATCCCCCGATGCGACTTGAATCCGTTTTGCGATCGCCCAACCGTGGCGTGGTTCGGTGGCGAGCGATTTGAGGATTAGGACATCGAGGGTGCCCTGGATGAGGTCAGCTGGTTTCAAGCGCTAAGGGTTGTTGATACTGAGATAATCTACACTTACACTTCGATTATCGACAATAACGCTGCATTACCCAGGGTAACTCCCACCGGCGGCGCAAACGTGCGGTCAAGCGGCTTCACTCTTTCAGCACTGCGTGGCTTCGAAGTCTGGTGACCGATGCTCAGCCCCAGATTGAGGTAAGCTGGCGTGTGACGCAACTTGCGTTGCCCGCAGCACACCGACGTTGGGCCAGACGTTCGCATTCGCCTAAGCCTTCTGAAGGCGGTATGCCTTCCAGGGCTGGGGACGGGACGCGGCCAAGTGCACGAGGGTGTGTAGAATCGAGTCTTCTGGGCCAAAAGACGTTAGGCAGTTTTCGTGAAACGTGGGTGCTGTTCGGGGATCTGGGCCAGCTCCTTCGGGTTGAGGTAGCGCCGCTCGAGCCATTGGTCGTTGCGCTCGATCGCCAGCGCGGTACCTAGTCTGAGCAAACTCGCCTCGTTGGGGAAGATCCGCACGACCTTCGTGCGACGCTGCATTTCGCCATGTTCATGCTCGATGGAGTTCGTCGTGCGCAGCCGACGCCGCAATTCGCCGGGTGGCAGCACGTAAACGGCCAAGGTTTCAGGGCCCGTTATCTCGAGCCACTCTGCCAGGGCAGGCAGGGATTTGCGCACCGCGGCCGCGAGGTTCGTTAGGCGCTGGCTGGCGGTGGCCTGCGTCGGGGCCGCCCACACGTCTCGCAGCGCGGCCAGCAACTGCTGCTGCCGGGGCACGCCACTGACCTTCGCCAGCGCGTTGCGGAGATAATGCACCTGGCAGCGTTGATGCACAGCGTCCGGCAGAAAGCGCCGCAGCGCACTCACCAAGCCCTGATGTTCGTCCGAGACCACGTAGCGCACGCCAGCGAGTCCGCGCTGCGTGAGATCGGCGAGGACCGTGCTCCAACTTTCCACACTCTCGCTGTTGCCTAACCAGCAGCCCAAATGCTCACGATGCCCGTCGGTGGACACTCCAATCGCCCATTGCATCGCCGTCGACCGCACTTGGCCGTCACGCCGCACCTGCTCGTGATGCGCGTCAATCACCAGCACCGGATAGCTCGTCCCGTCCAGCCGGCGATTCCGCCACGCCGCGAGCTCGCTATCGAGCTTCTTGGCGAGCAGACTCACCTCCGAGGCCGAGATGCTCACGCTGCACAGCTGCTCCACGATGTGCGTGACTTTCCGCGTCGACACCCCTTGCACGTACATCTCCGCCAGGGCCAGCACCAACGCCTTCTCACTGCGTTCGTAGCGCGCGAAGAGGCTCGGCTGAAACCGCCCGTCGCGATCGCGGGGAATCCGCAACGCAAGCCGACCCACGCGCGTCAGCCACGTGCGCTCGCGATAGCCATTGCGCCACGCGCGGCGATTCCCACTGCGCTCGTACCGTGCTGCGCCCACAAACTGCGTGAACTCGCGCTGGACAACATCATGCACGAGCGTGGTCAGCATTTGGCGCAGTGCGTCGTCAGGCGCGGACTCTTGTTCCGGGACGACCGAGAGACTACCCTTTCGATCAAAGGCCATCGTGCTTCTCCTGGGCAATGCGGGCTGCAACCCGCGGTGAGTGTTGACTTCACCCAGAAGATGTGCGGTGGTCTTTTCACTTCAACGGCAACAGCAAGATCAAACCGTCGAAGCGATCAGCTCACCGCCGATTCTACACAAAGGTCTGCACACTCCCCTAAAATCAGCAACCACTAGCAATTGGACCGCGTCGAGAAGGCATCGCGATTGCGCGAGCACCAACGACGCGACGCGCGCATAGCCCGTATGAAAGTGCGAACCCACCTCGCTCGGTTGAATCGCACGTCGCTCGGAGCGCCGATAACTTTGGCTCTGGAGTGAAGCATGCGCACGGGTCATATCCTTCAACCATCGAGCTGGTCACTGGGCAACCACCATGACCGGTTCGCGCACATCGCACCACTCGTCAGCGGTTGTTCTGTGTTGGACCTTGGTTGTGCTGTTGGGTCTCGTCGACCTGATTGGTTTCACGGTTTGCTGCGGCAAGTAGCGAGAGAGCTGGTTGGTGTGGATC
>JBFMFA010000536.1:0-3305 GCA_040753195.1 Gemmatimonadota bacterium
ATGCCATCACGCCGTAGAGGCCGAGCACCGCTAACGCGAGCGCCACGGAGCCAAAGAGGAACGACAACACCGCGAGCAACTTCTCTCGTCGCAGCGAGGTCTCTAGTTGCCCGGACAGCGTCGCAAAATCCACCGAGATGCGGGGATTCACCTCGTTCAGCGCCTGACGAACTGCCGGTATGACTGATGTCGCAGACCCACGTGCCCGGGCCTGCACGATGGGCCGCAAACCGGCTTGCGCATTCTGCGAAGACGGCAAATAGGCGATCGCCTCTACCGTATCGCGCAGCGTGCGGTATTTCGAGTTCTCCACGAGCCCGACGATCGTGTACGGGCCGCGAAGTTCCTTCCCCGAGCGAATCTGAAACTGCTTGCCTAACGGCGATTGGTTCCCGAAAAAGTGGCGTGCCCAGGCGTCGTTCACGATCACGACCTTTTCTGATCCCGGCACGTCAGTGACCATGAAATCCCTGCCGGCAAGCAAGCGAGTGTCCATGGTGGCGAAGTAGCCGTCGCTGACCTCGTTGAACCAGGTCACCGCATCCATCATCGACTTGGGAGTGAACCCATCGATCACCAGCTCCTCATTCCAGGAAGCGCCTCCTATGGGAGTGAGGTCGGAACTGCTGGCGGCGACGATGCCCGGCGTTAGGCGGATGCGCTCGAGAAGTTGCCGCTGCACGGTCCCGACAGCTTCCGCGGGGAGGCCCGCGCGTCGCATGTCGATTTGCGCCAGCAGCACCCCGTCCGGCGTAAACCCCGGATCGAGCTGCGACAGGTTGGAGAGCGTGCGCACGAGAAATCCAGCTGAAACGATGAGCACCAGCGAAAGCGCGACCTGCGCCACGACGAGCGACTTGCCCAGGCGAAAACGCGTGTGGCCTTCGACGACGCCGCGCGCCTGTGCCTTCATCGCTGATTGTGCGCTGACGCGAGTCGCGCGCCACGCTGGATATACTCCACATAACGCGACGGTTACCGAAGCTACCAGCGCCGTAAACGCGAGCAGCCGCCAGTTGAGCGTGAGATCGAGCGAAACGCCATTGCTGAGGCGACCCGCCGTAATCATGGCGACGAGGCCGGACGACCCAGCACGCGCCACGAGGAGGCCAACTACCGCGCCCGCGATGGCCAGCACCATGCTCTCGGTTACCAGCTGCCGCAGCACGCGCGCGCGGCCAGCGCCAATCGCCAGCCGGATCGCCAACTCGCGGTGCCGAGCTTCCGCGCGAGAAAGCAGAAGATTGGCCACGTTTGCGCAGGCGATCAGGAGGATGAGCCCGACGCCGGCCATCAGGGCAACGAGTGCTGTACTATAGTTATCGCGCACACCCGAGAAGCCTCGTTCCGCGGGAACAATTCTGAGCGTGCGCGTCGCATATTCGCGCTGATCGTCGGCGCGCCAGTGTTGCGGGATGGTTTCCTCAAAGGCAGGCCTCTCAATCGCGGCCATGCGCACGCGAGCCTGCCTAACGTCGATATCTCGAGCGTGTCGGCCGATCACTCTCAGCCACCACGTACTGCGCGCATCGAGGTTGCGCGAGCCTTCGTTCATCACAGGCAAGGCGCAGATGGGTACATACACATCCGCTTCCCAGCCGACATCTGGTCCGCGGAATGACGACGCGGAGACACCCGCGATGTCCAGCGCACGACCGTTGAGCCGAATGGTTTGGCCCACGACGTTAGGCGATGCCCCGTATTCTCGTTCCCAGAACCTGTACCCCAGAACAGCGAGACCGGGACATCCGCGAACGTCGTCGGCTCGTGATATGAGCCGTCCTGCCGCGGGCATCACGGCAAACGTTTGGAAAAACTCGCCACTCACATAAGCAGCCGGCACTCGACGCGCTTCACCACCATCGGCGAGGTCGAATGACGTTTTGCCAAACGCGGCGAGGGAGCTAAAGGCTCGTTGCCTGTCGCGGACCTGTTCCCAGAGCGGATTCGTGAAGTATTCGTCGCCGCTGATGCTCGACTCGGGGGCGCCGGCCGAGTCGATGGCAACGTATGCCAGCTCCGTTGGCCGATCGACGTCGAGCGGACGCAAGACCACCGCGTCCAGCAGCGTGAAGATCGTCGTATTCGCGCCGATGCCGAGCCCTAACGAGGCGATCGTGACGACAGTGAACACGGGACTGTGAATCAGTGCCCGCACGGTATAACGGACGTCACCCGCGACCGACTGCACCCACTCGGCGATATCCATGCGACGCGCTTGCTCGCGCTGCGCACCGATATTGCCGAACTGGCGTCGGGCCACGTCGCGGGCCTCTTGTTCGCTCATGCCGCCGGCGACGAGAGTGTCCACACGCTCGGCGATGTGAAACGCAACCTCGCGCTGGATGTCACGCGAGATGCGATTCGAACGGAAGATGTTGAAGATGCGATGGTGCCACGCCATGTCGCTGACCGCCGCGTTATTGGGTTATGCGTAGCTCAGGACCCGCGATACGCCTTCGGTCAGCCGCTTCCAAGTCGCCTCTTCCTCTGCCAGTTGCTTGCGGCCTCTGGCCGTGATGCTGTAGAAGCGTGCGTCGCGCTTTTTTTCAGTGACGCCCCACGCCGATCGCACCCAGCCGTCTTGCTCCATGCGATGCAGTGCGGGATAGAGTGAGCCTTCTTCGACGCGCAGGAGTTCCGAGGAGACCACCTGGATGTGCGATGTGATCGCGTAGCCGTGCATGGGACCGGCTACGTCGAGTGTTCGCAGGACGAGCAATGCCAGCGTGCCTTGCAGGATATCGTTTTTTGTACGCGCCACGGCTTTACCTATCTAGCTAGGTATGGCCAACGATATGCTCGACACTTGTTTTGTGTCAAGACAGTGCGCCGAGTCTCTGCGCGACGTACGCCTGTCATTCACGCCCTCACTCGACCCCTGTGTTCCCCGAAGCCGACCTTGCGGTAGCGCGACGTCTCGAGCGCGCCGAAGCGATGGCCAACGCAGCTTTCGTCGACGCGCGCGCTGCGCTGCAGCCTAACGTGGGCGCCGAGTGGATCGAGGTCGCCGGTGCGTACGCGATGTTCGACGGCGTGGGATCGCCACTCACACAAACCTTCGGCGTCGGCGTGTTCGACCTGTTCGGTGATCGGGAGTTCGAACGCATTGAGCAATTCTTCGCTCGCCATGCAGCCGCAGCCGCGCACGAGGTTTCTTCGTTCGCGCAGGGCGACACGTTGCGCTTGCTGAGCAGCCGCGGCTACTCGCCGATTGAAGCGTCTGTCGTGCTCGTGCGGCCCTCAATGTTGCGGCGCAGCCCGGTCTCCGATCGCATCGTCGGGCGTCGCATCGATGAATCCGA
>JBFMFA010000537.1:0-3295 GCA_040753195.1 Gemmatimonadota bacterium
ATGAGCTGCGTCGCACCGACCTTCGAGGGCCCGCCGACTGGAGCGACGCTGAGCAACCCCGAGACGACTTCACTCTCTGTGCCCGCTGGTGGCTGTGCCATACTGGCGGTGCGCATGCCGGCAGCAGGAACGCAGGTTGTGTTTGCGCGCGTACGCATAACGACACCATAAACAGCCTGATCTGGCACGACAGCGTTACGGGATTCGCAGTTGGACTCTGAGCGTTTCATACAGGAGAGACTATGCCGTTGTTTTCACCCACCGTAACCAAGGCGTTCTGGATCGCAGTCCTGGCCCTCGTGATCGGGGTGTGGGGAATCTGGAAGCGTTACCAGTACAACGACTGGTACTTCGACGTGCAAACGTGGGCCGCGCACGTCAACAGGTGTCATCTCGAGTCAACGACCACGCACAGCTCGGCAGCTGAGTTGGCGGCGTGCCCCGGCGGCAACCATGTTTCGCCGCCGCCGCCACCACCACCCTGGTTCTAGCCTAACGAGCAACCGTCGCCTCCCTACACCTGCGGAGGCGACCTAGCGAGGCGTCTCCTTGGGTGACGCGAAGCACCTTCTGATTGGTGAAGGCCGCCCGACTATGGCAACCCGGCGCCGATGATGACGTCCCGATCGAGGCGACTCGCCGACGATGCCCGGAGATTCGGCTCGTTCAGTCTTGGCACGGGCGCTTTCGGTTGGAGCTCGCCAGCGAGACGGCGCTGATCTCACGTCCCTGACTCGGACCGCAGATCAGAATCGCCATTTCAGGCGTACCGTCGCCACCTGGGTTTCGAGCAGGTTCTGATACTCCGCCGTGAAACCGTCGCCGGCGACGTCGCGCCTAACGCCGAAGTTGTTGAAGATGTCGGTGAACGTAAAGACGAATTCGGCGCGCTCCTTCATGAGGGGTACCGATGCCGAAAAGTCCAGCGAGGAGCGCGCGCGCTCGCGCCCCTGAGGAATGTTGCGGGCAGAATAATAGATGTGGCTGACCTGAACTTCGGCCGCGCCAGGGAGCTGAACGCGGCTGTTGACTGTAAAGTCCCAACTGTCGTCGCTCGATGCAGCGATTGAGAACGGCCGCGCCGTCGGAAACAGCAGCGTGGTCTCGAGCGCGTCGATGTCGTGCACGAACCAGTTAACGCTGGCAGACACTCGCCACGGCTGGGCGACCTGATGCTCGGCAACCAGCTCGACGCCAGTTTGCCTGGACTGACCGACGTTTTCGTAGATCCTGTTGACGATGTCGTAGTTCGGGTTGGACTCGTCGATCGCGAAGATCCGCTGAAACGCGTCGGTGATGTCGCGATGGTACCCTGACGCCCTGACCGACCCGCGACTCCACGTTCGGTCGACGCCAAGCTCGAAGACGTGCGTCAGCTGCGGTCGCAGATATGGGTTGCCGACCTTGAGCAGTTCGGGGTCGTCGTATTTTGGGAAAATGCGTAGCTCGGGCTCGCCAGGACGGTCGATGCGCCGGTTGTACGCAGCGATCAGGTGATGACGGTCGTCAAGCGTTAGGGTGAGCTTGACGTTAGGAAACAACTCGAAAGCGCCATACGAGTCGCTGGTCGGATAGTAGATATTCTCTTCCGGTACGCGATACTCGACCTGCGTATTCTCAACGCGCAGTCCTGCCTCGAGCGTGTACCGGGGCTTCAGGTGTACCAGGTTGCCGTAGAACGCGACGAGGTCCTCCTCCCAATCGGTGCGATCGCCAAGGCCGGGATAGATGACGCTCTGCACGCCGCGCACGACGTCGTAGGTGACCGGTAGCCAGCGGCGCTGAAGCTTGGCGCCCAATTCCACGCGTCCGCTCGCGAGGGGCCGCGTGTAGTCGATGCTGAGCGGGACTGTGTGCTCCACGGCATCGACGTGGGTGTGATCGGTGCCGACCCTAACGCTGGATTCCTCGTTGAGCGCGTACGCCTCGTCTTCCCAGCCACGCGTGTATTGCAGGTTCACGTCGAGCTCATGGCCCGGCGTTGCGAAGGATCGCTTCCAGTTGGCGGTCGCGTTCGCAAAGCCGGTGCTCTCCTTCTCGCGCCAGAACCATCGCCGTTGTCGCACCCCGGTGGCGGCGAGGATGAACGGCACGCTCGCGCGGTCGATGTGCGTCTCGAGATCGTAGATTCCGGAGAGAGAAAGCGTATTGGACGCACTGCTCACGAAGTCGGAGCCCGCCCTAACGATATAGTGCCACTGGCGGCGGTTCTCCGGCACTTGCGACTTGATCACCCGGCCGTCGTCGTAAAAACGAGTCGCGAACTCGTTGTTAGGCAGACGGTGCTGCAGCAGATACTCCCCCTGCACGAAGGAGCGCACGCGCCTGGTGTTGTAGTTCAGGCTGAGGCTGGGGGTGACCTTCTCGTTCGTCGTGTAGCTCCCGATCTCGCTCGGCAGATCCGGGCGTTGTTTCGTGAACGCACCCATGCCGAGCGATAGCCCGACCTCGCCCGACAGCCCAAGTCGCTGGTCTTGTTTGTAGATGATGTTGATGATGCCGGCCATTCCAGCGGCATCGAAGCTGGCTGACGGATTGTGGATGACTTCGATCGCCTCGATGTTCGCGGCCGTCACGTTGTCGAGGCCGCGCTGACTACCAAACCCCGTTAGGCTCGATTGTCGCCCGTCGATGAGGATCGCCACTCGATCGCTGCCGCGCAGCTGGACGTTGCCTTCCTGATCGACCGTCACGCCGGGCAGGTTTTTCAGCGCGTCGAGCACGGAACCGGTCGAGAGGTTCGCGCCGCCGCTGATACTGTAGACCTTCGTGTCGAGGCCCGCCGCTTGGATGGCACTGGTGGTGACTCTCACTTGTTCGATCGTCGCCACACGAACGAGCCGGACGTCGCCGAGGTCATACGAAGGATTCAGCGCTGAAACGAGTACGCTGGCTTCGAACGGCGTGAACCCAAGGAACCTGACGTGGATCGTATATCGGGCGGGACGCAATCCCTGGATGCGGAAGCGCCCGTCCCCTCCAGCGAGGGTGCCGGAGAGCGTATCGCCGGTTTCCGCGTTTTGGACGACGACGGTCGCGAAGCCGATGGGTGTGCCGGCGGCGGCATCCACGGCTCGGCCGGATACCGAAGCTCCTGTCTGAGCCGTCAAAGCCGACGGGCGCAGCACGAGGAGCGAGGCAAGGAGAAGGAGTGTTAATTTCATTGGAAGTCGTTTGATCGCTGTTTCAACGAGGCGACCAGAACACTTCCGGATTCTAGAAGCCTAACACGGGTTTGACCATGCTTGATAGGGACGATTTGCGTTAGGCTTCGACCTAGACTGGCAGACGAGTC
>JBFMFA010000538.1:0-3294 GCA_040753195.1 Gemmatimonadota bacterium
CGCCGACGCGCGCCACGCCCACGCCCGACGCTCGGACCAACCGGAGCACCCCGCAGACGGCGCCAAAGGCCGGGGGCGGTCCGGAGGGGGGCACGGGAACCGACGTCGCGAATATCCGAACTGAGGGATTGGCCTTTCCGTATCCGGAGTACCTGAATAACATCGTTAGGCAGATTCAGGTGCGCTTTAAGCCCCGGAACGCGGGGAACCTGATCGCTGACGTGGTGTTTTTGATCAGACGCGACGGCAGCATTGTCGAACTGCAGGTGCAGAAACGCTCGGGAAATATCGCCTTCGACCTCGAAGCTCAGGGCGCCGTCGAAGCGGCAGCGGCCGCGCGTGCCTTCGGTCCTTTGCCTTCTGGGTGGGGCGATGACGTTTTGAAGATTATCTTCACGTTTGAACCCGGTCTTGTGAGACGCTAGAGCCAATGCGTCAGTTTTCCACAGTACGCGCGCTTTGCCTAACAATTGTGATGTGCAGCGTCGCTTCGCGCGCCGCTGCGCAGGATACGACGTTCCGGCAGGGTGTGCAGCTGACGCTCCGCTACGCGCCGGGGACGCGTCCGGGCATCGTCGTGCTGCCAATCGCTGGCGAAAACGGCGACAGTGTCCGGGCCATCCTGCAGCGCGACCTCGATTACGGCGATCGGGTCACGGTCATCCCGACCGATCTTCCCACCGTCGCTGCCGCGGCCGCCGACGGCGGCCCCACGATCAACTATGCGCTGTTTGCCAAGTTAGGCGCCGTTGGCATCGTGCAGGTCACCTGGGCCAGTGCGGCGATCGCGCGGGTGGCGGTGCATAACGTGGCGATGCAAAAGATCGAGCGCACGCAGGACTTTGCGCTGGCGGGCGATCCGCGAGGAGAGAACGGCGCGGCCGAGTGGCGCATGTCAGTTCACGCCATGTCGGATGAGCTCGAGTTCTGGATCACGGGCGTGCGGGGGATAGCCGCGACGCGCATCGTATATTCGAGCGGCGGGCGCATCTGGCAGATCGACAGCGACGGCGCGAACCCGACGCCACTCAGTGGGGCATCGATGGCGATGTCGCCGGCCTGGCATCCGAGAGGGACGCACGTGGCGTATAGCGCCATGGGGTCCACGGGGAATTGGCAGGTGATCATCCGCGAGACGGGCGGAGCCACGCGCGTCCTGAGCGCGACGCCTGGTGGCCAGAACATCACGCCGGTGTTCTCGCCGGATGGCGGCACGCTCGTCTATTCGCATGCCCGCGAAGCGGGGAACGACCTGTATGCCACCAACCCGTTCTCGTCCGAGGGTGTGCGCAAGATCACTGTTGGCCGGGGCAGCGATAACATGTCGCCATCGTTCAGTCCGGACGGGAGACAAATCAGCTTCACGACAAACCGGACGGGCCGTCCTGAGGTGTATATTTCCGACGCTGATGGGACGAATGCCGAGCTGCTGACCTCGTTCGGCGGTGACCAGTCTTACAATTCGAATCCGGACTGGTCGCCAGATGGGCGGGCAATTGCGTACCAATCGCAGGTTGCCGGACGCTTTCAGGTGATTACGATTGGTCTACGGGATCGCTCTCCCAAGCGCCTGACGAGTGACGGGATCAACGAAGATCCTTCATGGGCGCCGGACAGCCGGCACATCGTTTTCACTTCCAGCAGGACAGGAACACCGCAATTGTTTGTATTGGACGTGGAAAGTGGTCGTACGCGTCAGCTTACGCACTCCGCGGCGAAAGTGCGGACGGGAGATTGGTCTCTGCATCTCAAGCGGTAAAACCGACGTCCTCGACTCACCTCGACTGGAGCCTACATGCCATCACGTGCGCAACGCTTGCTTGTTCTCGGTGTCCTCGTCCTCGCGGTCGCCTCTGCGTGCCGGAAGAAGCAGCCTGAAAGCGCACCCCAGCCGGTGGCAGATAACACACCAACCGAGACGTGCGATCAACGGTGTCGCGACAGTATCCGCGCGGCCGAAGAGAGGAGACGCGCGGACTCGATTCGGTTGGCTAACGAGGCAACGGCGCGGGAGCGGGCCGCAATCATAGCGGGGCTCCGCGCCACGCTCGCGGAAAAGGTCTTCTTCGACTACGACCAGTCGATGATCACCGACGAGTCGCGTGCCACGCTCGACAAAAAGCTCCCCATCATGCGCGCCAACGCCGGTTTGCGAGTGCGTATCTCCGGTCACGCCGACGAACGCGGTTCCGACGAATACAACATCGCGTTAGGCCAGCGTCGGGCGGCTGCGGTGAAGCGCTACCTGATGGACCAGGGTATCGACGGAGGCCGCATCGACATCGTGAGCTTTGGCGAAGAACAGCCCGCGGTGCAGGGGCAATCCGAAGACGCATTCGCGCTGAACCGCCGCGCCGAGTTCGAGATCACGGCTGGCGGTGAGAATCTCGTTCCACCGAGGTGATGCTGTTGTATCGCAGCGTAGCACTGTTAGGCATAGCTGCGGGGTCGCTCGTTACGAGCGGCTGCTTTGCGACGCGCAATGACGTGCGCGTGCTGCAGCAGGACATTCGCAACGCCCGCGCCGAGGCGCTGCGCGTCGATTCCGCGCGCGCTCGGCAGATCGACGCGTTAGGAAAGATCCTCGCGACGATAGGGGACTCCGTGCAGAACCTGCGCGGCAACATCGCGCGCGTGCAGGGTGACATGCGCGGCGAGTTCCGTCAGGTGAATCAGCAGCTGCTCCAGATCCAGGAGCTGACGGGGCAAAGCCAGCTTCGTCTGCAAGACCTGCGCGCGGAGATGGAGTTGCGGAACCAGCAAGCGCCGCCGCCGGTCGCTGCACCGCCAGTCGCCGGGGACAGCACGCAGCCCGTCGTCACGCCGCCGGCACCGGCTGCTCCTGGTCCCGCGCAGCTTCTCTCGTTAGGGAAACAACAATACGCGCAGCGCAGTTATGGCGCGGCGCGGACCGCCTTCGAAGAACTGCTGCGCACGCATCCAACGAGCGACCTCGCCCCCGAGGCCCAACTCTACATCGGCGAATGTTTCGCGGCCGAAGGCAATGCCCCCGCGGCGGACGCCGCATACAACGAAGTCGTGGCCAAGTTTCCACAGTCGCCGAAAGCGCCTAACGCGTTGTACAAACTGGCGCTGTCGCAGGCGAAGCAAGGAAAACGCACGGAGGCGCGCGCGTTCATGGAGCGCGTGAAGCGCGAATACCCGCAGTCCGACGAGGCCGAACTCGCCGACGCGTGGCTTAAGAACAATCGTTAGGCTCGAGCGCGGCACAGCCCATGGCGGCCAATAAGCAGGCCGAGATGCCCTTCCTCGAACACCTCGAGGAACTACGCT
>JBFMFA010000539.1:0-3292 GCA_040753195.1 Gemmatimonadota bacterium
CTCGTAAGGCGTCCAGCAGCTTCGTGGCTGATGTGCGCGAAAACCCCGGGACCGCGGCAATGTCATCGACCGAGGCCTCGCGAACACGCTGCAAACTGCCGAAGACATGAAGCAACGCACGCCGTTTCGCCGGCCCGACGCCCGGAATCCGCAGCAGTTCAGACGTCACGGTGCGCATGGTGCGGCGCTGCCGGTTGTACGTGACGGCAAACCGATGTGCTTCATCGCGTGCCTGTTGCAGCAGTCGTAAGGCGCTCGAGCGCTTCGCAATTCTCAGCGGATCCATGCGGCCGAGTATGTACACATCTTCTTCGCGTTTCGCGAGACTCACGATCGGAAGATCTCCCTGGCCTAACGCGACGAGGGCATCGTGCGCGGCGTTGAGTTGGCCTTTCCCGCCGTCCACGACCACCAGATCCGGTAGTGCCTTTTTTTCTTCCACGCGTCGGCGAAAGTAGCGCGACACCACCTCGGCCATCGCGGCAAAGTCGTCGCTGCCCTCGACGGTCTTCACGCGAAACTTCCGATACTCTGCGCGCTTCGCGCGACCATTTTCGAACCAGACGCAGGATCCCACCGTGTCGCGCCCCTGAGCAGTCGAGATGTCGAAGCAGACCAGGCGACGGGGAACGATCAATAGCCCAAGCTCGCGCTGCAAATCGTAGATCGGACTGGACGCTCGCTCTCCTGTCTCATCGGACGTGAGCTTCAGCTCTTCGAGCAAGTGCCGCGCATTTTCGTCGGCGAGCGAAACGAGTTCGCGCTTGGGTCCGCGCTGAGGAACGGCAACTCGTGTTGTCTTGAGCGACGCTTCGAGAGCAGGACGGTCCTCAAAATCGAACGGAACCAGCACCTCGCCCGCTCGATCCTGCTCCAGCACGTAGCTGCGCGCCAGATACGCCAAGAGCACGGACGCGTCCTCTTCACCTTCGATGGTATCGAGCATGCGATGGTCGCGCGCGAGCAATCGGCCGCTGCGAAAGCGCAAGATAGTGACACACGCGTCGTCACCATCGCGCGCGTAGCCGATCACATCACGATCGCCACCGTCGACTTGCACGACGACCTTCGGCTCCTCGAGACGTTCGAGCCGGAACAACGCATCGCGCAGCTCGGCGGCGCGTTCGTAGTCCGTCGCTTCGGCCGCAGCATTCATCCGGTCTTTCACCCGTCGCATCACTTCGGACGTCTTCCCTTCAAGGAAGAGTACGACCTCGTCGATCATCACGCGGTAGTCGGGAACACTTTGCCAGCCTACGCACGGCGCCTTGCACTTTCCGATGTGAAAGTCGAGACAGGGCCGTTCAGGAGCGTCGTTAGGCAAGTCGTAGTTGCACGAGCGCACCGTGAAGATGCGCCGCACCACCTGAAGCGCGCGGCGCATCGCCCCAACATCCGTGTACGGGCCGAAATAGCGCGCCCCGTCGTTCACCAGGCGCCGCGTGACCAGAACGCGCGGGAAAGGCTCCTGCAGCGTCACTTTGATGTGCGGATACGATTTGTCGTCGCGCAGCTGGATGTTGAAGCGCGGCTTGTATTCCTTGATGAGGTTCGCCTCGAGGATCAGCGCGTGCTCCTCCGCCGGCACCACGATCGTCTCGAAGTCGTCGGCCAGCCG
This sequence comes from Gemmatimonadota bacterium, assembly GCA_040753195.1. Classification (GTDB taxonomy): domain Bacteria; phylum Gemmatimonadota; class Gemmatimonadetes; order Gemmatimonadales; family Gemmatimonadaceae; genus DASYRX01. The sequence continues at coordinate 1,619 of JBFMFA010000539.1, forward strand.
CACGAGATGATGTGTCTTGACGCTGTCCGCGTGGTCGACGCCAAAGTAGCTGCGCACGCGTGAACGCAGGCGCTTCGCCTTGCCGACGTACAGCACGACCCCCGAACGGTCCTTCAGCATGTACACGCCGGGAGACTCCGGAAGGTGCGCGAGTTTTTCGGCGATCTTGGGCGGAACCTGCACGGGCGACAGCTCTTAAGGGTCGCGGTGAAGGCTAATCGGTGCGCTCAACGACGGCCTAGGCGAGTTATCCGAGAGACGAAAAGTCCCACTTCCTTAAATCCGAGGTGCCATGTGATCAGCAGATATGTGACTGCGTACGCGAGCACAATCACGATCGCGCCGTAGATGCTGACGTGCACCCGGCCAAAAGGAATGCGCACGAGCCACGCGATCATAGCACCGCCGAGCGCAGCGCCGAACAGCGCCGCCAGTCGCGCGTGCGATGCATTGCGCTCACCGATGCGCTTCACCAAGGCCCGACGCAGCAAGGCGACTTCGATCAGGGAACCAACACTGGAGGCCAATGTGAGCCCGGCTACGCCCCAAAGCGGGTCCAGCTCGAGTGCGCGCGGTACAACGAGCGCCAGGGAAATGCCGATCGCGACGCTGACTGCCACCCGGGTCAAGGCAAAGCGCACCGGAGTGCGTGTGTCTTTCATCGCGTAAAACGCGGAGGCATACAGCCGGCCAGTGGTCGCCGCCAACAAGCCCAGACCGGCCCCGCCTAACGCGCGCCAGACCCAAAAACTTTCGGCGCTGCCGAAGCGTCCGCCGCGATACAGGATGGTCGCCAGCACGTCGCCCAAGGCCAGTAGCGCGACCGCAGACGGGACGACGAAAAACGCGATGCGGGCAAGCCCGGCGTCGAGCCGGGCACGGATATGTCGCGCGATCTCATCGGCGCTCCCCCGCCCGCTCGACATGGCCGGCAACTCCGCCGCCGTTACCGACATGCCGAACAGACTGACGGGCAACAAATACAACATCTGTGCATAGCTGAGGATCGCGGCCGCACCGGAGGCAATGAGCGACGCGATGGCGACGTCCACGTACGCGCTCAACTGGACCACGCCACGGCCGAGCAACGCCGGAGCGAAGTTGCGCGTGACGGCGCGCACGTGTGCCGAACCGGCGCCTAACGTTGCACGAAGACCGCCAAGCAGCCGCAGGACCGACGGGAGCTGCAACAGCAACACGAGCGCACTCCCCGCCACACTCGCCCAGGCGAGATCGACGGCCAGTGCGCTCACGTCGCTCCCCGGTCCCCGCCACAGCAAGGCGCCGATCATGGCGGCGTTCCATGCGACGGGCGCGGCATAGGAGAGGAAGAAGCGCCCGTGGCTGTTCAACACGCCCAGGCACCAGGCGGACCAGACGAGGAGCGCGGCGCCAGGATACAGAATCCGTACGAGCGTGATCGTTAGGTCTCGCTTGGCGCCCTTGAAGCCGGGACTGAGCACATCGACGAGCCATGGCGCGAGCAGGATGCCGGCCAGCACGACGAGCGAGGAAACCAACACCAGGAGCCAGATGACCGCCGACGCGACGTCGCGCCGGTCCCGCTCGGCGCCGCGCGCGCGAAGCTCCGCGTACACGGGGATGAACGACCCTGAAAGAACGCCTTCGCCGAGGAGGTTCTGCAGCAGGTTGGGGATGCGAAACGCGACGGAG
>JBFMFA010000540.1:0-3292 GCA_040753195.1 Gemmatimonadota bacterium
GCTCCCCGGATGACTACTTTTTCTCCTTCTCTCCTTCGCCCTCAGCCTCCTCCTCCTCACCCTTGCGCTCACGAATGAGCTCGGGCTCGGCAGGTTCGGCGGCTTCGGCCACAGGAGCCGGTTCCTCGACCGCCTTCGGCGCGGCAACTGTCGCAACCGTCGAGTCCTCGTCGTCGAGCACTTCGAGGCCCTCCGGCAGCTTCACTTCGTTCAGGTGCAGCGAGTGGCCGATGGAGACTTCGGTCACGTCGACCTCGATACGGGCCGGGATGTTGGCAGGATCCACGCGCACGCGCAGCTCGCGCATGACCTGGTCGAGGATGCCGCCGTCCACGCGCACACCCCTGGGAATGCCCTGCAACACGATCGGGATTTTCACTTCGACCTTTTCACCGGCGACCAGCTCCTGCAAGTCGACATGGATGATGTCGCGCTTGAGCGGATGCCGCTGAATCTGTCGAATGAGCGTGCGCGCCGTCGTCCCGTCGATCGTTAGGTCGATCACGGTGTTTTCGGCGGAGATGTGCTCCAGCAGACGCGCCAGCTCGCGCGCATTGATGGAGAGCGGGAGGGCGTCGCGGGTGCGGCCGTAGATCACGCCGGGGACACGACCTTCGCGGCGAAGCGTGCGCGCGACACCTTTGCCGGTGCCGTCGCGTTTGGTAGCTGAAAGCGTTGCAGTAGCCATGCGTTAAGACTCGAAAAGGGAGCTGACGGACTCGTGGTAATGCGTGAAGCGGATCGCCTTGGCGAGCAGATCGGCGACCGACAGAACAGTAAGCCGGTCGAAGTGCTGCTGCTCACTGATTTTGATGCTGTTGGTTACGACGACTTCTTTGATCGGAGCGGCCGTTAGGCGCTCAACCGCCGGACCCGAAAGCAGCGCGTGCGTCGCACACACGTAGATATCCCGAGCGCCCATACTCTTGAGCACGCGCGCCGCCTCGGTCACGCTGCCGGCGGTGTCGATCATGTCGTCCGGGATCAGACAATCATGCCCCGAAACCTCACCGACGACGTTGACGACCTCCGCCACGTTAGGCGACGGCCGCCGCTTGTCAATAATCGCCAGCGAGCCGTTCAGCCGCTTGGCGAACCCGCGCGCCATCTTTGCCGAACCGACGTCGGGGGCCACAATGACCGGATCAACGAGCTGCTTCCGCCTGAAGTGCGAAACGAGCACGGGAGCGGCGTACAGGTGATCGACCGGTTTGTCGAAGAACCCCTGTAACTGATGCGAATGGAAGTCCAGGCCGAGTATCCGTCCGGCGCCAGCTGTCTCGATGAGATTGGCCATGAGCTTGGCGCCGATCGAAACGCGTGGCTGGTCCTTACGATCTTGGCGTGCGTAGCCAGTGTACGGCAGGACGACCGTGATCCGATCCGCGGACGCCCGCTTCGCCGCATCGATCAACAGCAGCAGCTCGAGCAGGTTCTCCGCTGGGGGATTGGTCGGCTGGACGATGAAGACATCCGCGCCGCGGATGTTCTCATCGATGCGAACGAAGATCTCACCATCTGCGAAGCGCGACAGCGTCACCCGGCACAGGTCGACGCCAAGTTGTTCTGCGATCTCGACGGCGAGGTCGCGGTTCGCATTCCCGGATATGAGCTTGAAACCCCGAGCTAACGCGGGCCCTTGTACCGGCTCTGGTTGCGCGAGCGCCAGGCCCGCGACGGACGTCTCATTCATAGTCGCGGATGGTGTTGGTAACGGGATGAGGGATCAGGTCAGGATCAGAATCGCCGGCTTCAGCGTTGCCGGCGATTGCCCCCGGTGGATTCGAACCACCATTCTCGGATCCAAAGTCCGATGTCCTGCCATTGGACGAGGGGGCAGTTGTCTGCCACGCGGAGCCCCCAAAGCTAGTCGATCAGTCGAACCGACTCAACGCGCTCAGCAGTCTCGGATACGATGGCCCGGACGTCACTTGGCGGCGGAGGCAGGAGGACCCGTTCCACACGCCGGCCGAGTGGGATGCCGAGTATCGCCGAGCCGGACCCACTCATGAGGACGATCCTGGTGGGGCTGCGGTGTAGCGGGACGTGCTGGAGCCAGTCGGCGGTGGCGGCGATGCGGGGATGCCGCGGAAAGACCACGTCTTCGAAGTCGTTATGCGCCACTTTGGCGACGTCGTCCCACGTCAGCGGTACTGGGACTCTGAAGCCGGTGGCCGGCGCCGGCACTTCGCGGCCCGTCCAGGCCCGGGTCTCGTCGATCCACGCATATGCGTCGCGTGTGGCGATTCCGTCGCGCGGCATTGCGATGATGCAGGGTTTGGTGTCGAGCGGCGCCAACACGGTGTACACGTCGCCGCGCGCTCGGGCGAGCGCGACGGGGCTTTCGTCCTGCGTGAGAAAGACGACGTCGGCGCCTAACGACGCCGCGATATCTTCAAGCGTGGGCTGATCGAGCGGCCGCGGATTCAGCGCATTCAACGCGCGCAAGACGGCGCCGGCATCGGCGCTCCCGCCGCCGAGGCCCGCGCGCACCGGGATGTGCTTTTCCAGCGCAATCTCGAATCCCGCCGGCCAGCCGGCGCGTTCGCTGTATGCGGTCGCGGCGCGCCAGGCCAGATTGTTTTCGATCGGGCCGAGCCCTTCGCCCGGAATCTCAGGCCCGGTACAGTCGAGCGCACGCGTCCCGCTCGTTAGGCTCACGCCGACGCTGTCCGCCAGGCCGATGCGACAAAAGAGCGTCTCGATATGATGATACCCGGTCGCTTCCCGACCGACGACGCGCAGAAACAGGTTGATTTTTGCCTGCGCGCGGACCGTTGCCGCCGGCATCGTTAGGTCTGTTGTGCGGCCGGCCGTCCGACGTCCCGCAGCGACAACCCCATGCGAGCGAAGTAAAACGCTCCCAGCAGCGTGATCGGTATGAACGAGAGCAGGTGGAATCCGATGGCCCAGCTCACGGCCAGATCGCGAGGCACGCCGTAAATCGCCAGCCCTTCCGTCCCGAAGAACTCGAAGATCCCGAAGAAGCCCGGTGCCGCCGGCGCCGCGACACCAATCGCGATCAAGCTCTGAACGAACAGGGCCGCCGTGTACGGCGCGTCGATCCCAACCGCTTTCATGCCGAACCAGAACGAAAGCCCGCACAGCAACCAGTGGATCGCCGTCCAGAAGAACACCTGCAGCATCAGCCCCGGGCTGCGCAACACCGCCAACCCATCCGCAAACGAGTGCAGCAGACGCGACAGCTTCTCCACGAAGTGCGGAGCCACCTTCGATACCACGCGTTCGAAGATGCGCACGAACTGCTGCGGAAAGACTGCCAGCAAAAAAA
>JBFMFA010000541.1:0-3282 GCA_040753195.1 Gemmatimonadota bacterium
ATCGCGACCATATAGAACTTCACAGAGAAACGCTCGCGCGCGTCACCGAGCGGTGGAATGCCGGACTCGTATGCAGTGTCTTTAACGGGCGTAGGCCGCAGGCGCATGGTGAGATGCGACAGAGCCACCATGCCGACTGCGTTGACGATCACGAAACCGAGGAGCAGCAGGACCGGAAGGTAGGTTCGATCCATCAGGAACGGTCGTGTATGTCGTCTCGTGGCCGACGCTTAGTAGCAGCGCCGGCAGTTTGTGAATTATTTCACTTGCGAGCAAGGGAGAACTTATCGCGCGGGGGGACTTGGAGTCAACGGAACGCGCTCCAGAGGTCCCGCTCGTCCCCTGTTCACACCGCTGACGCGTCGATCGGACGTCGATCAGCACTCGTTAGGCCGGCCCCCTGGCGCAGCTTTGTCCAAGACGCGGCACCGGCTCGACGGCTATGCTGTCAGAGGCCTTTCGCGCTTCCTTCCCCTTTATATGCGCCACCCATGCAGTGCTGTGCTCGCCCTCGCGTGCTCTGCCTTTGTCCTGAGCGCGCAGGGCGCAACCCCGCCCGCGCGTGCGCACCACTCGCTCGCATACGACTCAGAAGTTGGTGCGGTGATTCTCACCGGTGGTAGCACGCCGCGCGATAGCGGTCGCCGATTCGAGTTCTTTAACGACCTGTGGGCCTTCGACGGCGCGCGCTGGACCGCCTATTCGCCAAACGGTGCTGCGTTGTCAGGTGCGACGCTGGCGCGGCACACGCGCTCCGGCCGCCTCTTTTCGTTTGGGGGATATAACGGTCAATCGTTAGGTGTGCTGCGCACCCTCGAAAACGGCCACTGGCGCCAACTCGGCGAGAACAGTGAGTTACGCGTGGCCGAACCGGGGTTCGCGTTTGACTCGCGCCGGCAGCGCTTCGTTGCGTTTGGTGGCTCCGGGCGCGGGTCGCTCAATGGCGACACGTGGGAATTCGACGGCTCGAGGTGGATGCGCTTGGAGGTCGCGAGCCCTCCGCGCCGGCAAGCGTTCGTGATGGTGTTCGACTCGCTGCGAAGTCGCGTCGTTGCTTTCGGTGGGATGGGCGCGCGTGCTCAGCCTGGACAGCGCCCAGCACTGTACGGCGACACATGGGAGTTCGATGGCAACCGTTGGACACAACGGAACGCTGCAGGTCCCTCGCCGCGAAACGGCGCCGGTGCAGCGTACGATTCGCGGCGCGGTATTGTCATTGTATTCGGCGGCGTCGATAGCAGCGGATTCCGCAACGACACGTGGTCCTGGGACGGCAGCAGCTGGAAGAAGCTCGCGGAATCAGGGCCCCAGCCGCGAGGAATGGGGTATCTCGCCTACGATCCCAAGCGCGATCGCGTCGTCTTGTTTGGCGGCAGGAAAGGCTGGCCGGACGGAGATCTGAATGACACTTGGGAATGGGACGGCCGAAGTTGGCGGCGAGCCGCTCCCTGACCCAGCGAAGGCCGCAACCAACTATCCGCGCCGCGCTCGTGTCTTATGTGCACCCCTCAACCTCACGCAGGCTGTCAAATGCTCCGCAACATTCTGTGCGCGCTTGTACTGACCAGTGCGTCGGCCACGGTGGTCGCAGCCCAGTCGTCGGGGCCCAAAGCGCCTTACAAGGCCACTGAAGCTGAAGTTCAAGCAGTACGACGTGCCGCCATGGACTATCTCGAAGGTTTCTACGAGGGAGATACGACCAAGCTCGTGAGAAGCGTGAGCCCGAGTGTGGTGAAATACGGCTACTTCATCAAACGCGGCGAGTCGAACTATTCAGGCGAAGCGATGCCATACGCCGAGTTCATGTCGTACGCGAACAGCGTCAAGGCCAACAATCGTCAGGCACCCGCGTCGGCGCCGAAAGAAGCCGTGGTGTATGAGGTACTTGATCAGATGGCGGCGGCCAAGGTCACCGCTTGGTGGGGTGTCGACTATCTCCATCTCGCCAAAGAAGATGGGCGCTGGATGATAAAGCACGTGATTTGGCAAACCCCGCCGAAGATCACGCCTAACTAGGCAGCACTCCAGCTCGGCAAATCAGAAGTACGTGGCAAGACTCGCCAGCACGAACGCATGCTGGCTCCTGTTGTTGAATTCGTCACGTGAATAGCCGCGCACGTAGTCGAATTTGATCGCCGTATCCCGCGTGGGCCTGAAGTTTACTCCCACCGTAAACTGTCGCCGATCGCTCCCCTCCCTCTCCACATCGAAATCGGCGTAGTCGACGCGCGCCTTCACAGCAAAGAACGATTCTGGCATCGTCGGAATCAGCCGCCGACCAAACTCGCGCACGGCTTCCGCATAGAGCCCGCGCTGTTGATTCGCGAAAATCCCTTCAAGCGCGACCGGGATGTCCACGGTGACAAGCGCTGCCTCGCCACGCAGCTGCGTGCCTAACAGCTCAGTCTCTGCGTCGATGACGCCTATGGTGACGTCGCGACGCTCGTCAATCTCAGCGCCGTCCTGAACAAAGACGTTGTACGCCCCATGATGTGCGGATACCCCGATCTCGTGCGCGATACCCGGACTCCACGCAAGGCGGCCGACAAACGCCGGGGATCCGTTGTTATCCTCGAAGTTCCCACGCCCTAACGGGATACGCGTACCGTCCTCGGACTCGGTGAGGAGTCCGTCGTGGAAGCCGTTTGTCGCGTACAGCTCGTACGTGAAGCGCCCACGCCGCCCTAACGAAAACTGTCCCAGCGCACCAACACCCGGCTCAGACAGCGCGACGCCCAGGAGATCGGTCGAGACGACGGGCCGGTCCGTGAACTCGTTGAGGGGCGAGTCGTGCGAGAGGTTGAACTTGCCTAACGGCGAAAGCACCATTCCGCCGCGGATCGTAAAGGACGGGTGGACGCGCACGTCGATCGCCGCAAACTCGAGCTTGATCTCGCGCGCTCCCTCCTCGAACTCCAGTTCCGCGGCCATGCGCACGAAGTCGCTCACCCGCGTCGCCGAGAAGATGTTGAAGCGCTTCGCTTCGATTCCCGAATCGTCGCTGGCGCCTTCCACACGTTGGTAGCGCACGTGGGCCTCGGCATATCCGCCGATCGCTGTGCGTCCTAACAAGCGCGTCTGGAACGGCTTGTCATAGGCACCGCCGCGCACAAACGGCCGGCCGGTGTCGGCGACGGTCGTGTGGCGGCGCTGGCGAGTGGTGTCCTGTTGTGCCTCCACGCCAACGGTTAGCGTCGCGAGGGCCAGCGTGATCCTAACAATCACTTTCGTCATGAGCCGATGTGAATGACGAGGACGCCGTCGGTTGTGAGTTGGCTGCGA
>JBFMFA010000542.1:0-3274 GCA_040753195.1 Gemmatimonadota bacterium
GACGCGTCTGCCCGGCCGTCTGCGACAAGCGACGTCAGCTCATGAGCGTTTGCATACCAGCGGGCCAACTCGGCGTGCTCGCGCGGGGCCAATGTGTACGCCGCACCCGTCGCGACCGGATGGGTCGGAATCTCGTAGTGTTTCCTGGTCGTGAACTTCGCACGATCGTACCCGGCGGCGTCAAGCGCGTCGCGCAGCCACGCCGCGGCATCCTCGGTCGTGCGGCCGTCGAGTGGAAGGTCGGCCGTGACGGCACCTCGGTCATCCAGCGCCAGTAACGATAGCGCATCGGGAACGAGGGCATAGCGCACGCGCTCCGCCCCCTCGAGCCAGTTCGTGCCTAACGCCTCAACATCAGGGAGCCATTCGAGGTTCGTATGGCTGTCGTCCGCGCGGGGCGGCAGGAATGAGATGGGCGCGGAGACGATCACTTGCAGCGCATGATGCAGCTGCAGCCGGGCGTCGGCCTGCCGGCGCATGTCGACGCGGCCAAGCGCGCGCCAGTTGGTGAGGAGGTGGCTGGTTGTGTTCATGCGCGCAGTAAGCTCCAACGGTACGCTCCGGTTCCCGGAAACGAGTCTGGAACTCTTCTTCGGCAAACTGACTACCTACCCCACTCCATCTCCGCCTGTCGGCTAGCGCGCGGAGATGCCGCGCGCAGATTGCCTCATTCTCACGGGAATCACGCAATGCCGAACTCTGCAGTGCGTTCCGAACTTGCGGCGCACCTGAGCATGCTGCTCGCCGAAGCCCGCGAGCGGACGCTTACGCTCGTCGCGCCGCTCAGTGACGAAGACCTGGCGACCCAGCACGATCCGCTCATGGGTCCGATCATCTGGGACATCGGCCACATCGGACACTTCGAGGAACTTTGGCTCACGCAGAACGTCGACGGTGAGATTCGTTTTGCCGAGATGCCAGGTCAGTACAATCCATTCGAAAATCCGCGCCGCAAACGCGGCGAGCTGACATATCCCGCGCGGCTCGAGATGCTGGACCTGCTGTCGGGCATACGTGCGCGCGTCCTCGAACGCATGGATTCGGTGGATTTGGAGAACGGCAACGCGCTGGTGCGGGACGGCTATGTGTACGCGATGGTCCTGCAGCACGAATACCAGCATAACGAGACGATGCTGCAGACGTGCCAGCTCAAGCGTGGCGCGCCGTACGCTGCTCCGCGAGCATGGAGGACGCCAGAACCGACGCTGGAGATCGCGCCGGGCGCCATGGTGCGGTTCGACGGCGGCGAGGCGCTCGTCGGCACGAACGACCGCAGTCGTGCGTACGATAACGAACGCCCGCAACATCTCGTTAGGCTGCGACCGTTCTCCATCGACGTGGCGCCGGTGAGCAACGCACAGTTCCTCGCCTTCATGGACGACGGCGGGTACTGCAAGCGGGAGATGTGGAGCGATGCCGGCTGGACGTGGCTGTGCGAGGCGCGCGTTGCGGCACCGAAGTACTGGTACCGCGGTGGGAGCGTCACCGGTGAGTGGTTCACGCGCCTCATGGATCACGCGGGCCCAGTCGACCCGCGCCTTCCCGTGTGCCACGTCTCCTACCACGAGGCCGAGGCGTACTCCCGCTGGGCCGGGAAGCGCCTGCCTAACGAGTTTGAGTGGGAGGTGGCGGCAGGCTGGGACGCCGGCGCGGGCGTGCATCGCGAGTTCCCGTGGGGCGACGCACCGGCCTCGCGTCAGCTCGCCAACATCGACCAGCTGAGCTTCGCGCCAGCCCCGATCGGCGCCTATCCTCGCAACGTCTCGCCGCTCGGCTGTTACGGCATGATCGGCGACGTCTGGGAGTGGACGTCGAGCAACTTCGCCGGCTACCCGGGCTTCGAGGTTTTTCCGTACCCTGAATATTCGCAGGTCTTTTTCGGCGACGAGTACAAGGTGTTGCGTGGGGGATCGTGGGCGACGCGTCCGGGGGCGATTCGCAATTCATTCCGCAACTGGGATTATCCGATCCGTCGGCAGATCTTCAGCGGTTTCCGCTGCGCCGTAGATGACTAGCGCCGCCCGCGCGAATGAAGACGCCGCGCGCGCGACGCTCGCGAGCGACGTTAGGCATGGGCTGACGCGCCCGCAAAAGGCGCTACCGCCCAAATACTTCTACGATCGTTACGGCTCCGAGCTGTTCGAGGAGATCACGCGGCTGCCGGAGTACTATCTCACGCGAACCGAGCGGCGCCTGCTCGAAAAGTGGATGCCGCTTCTCGCGCGGCGTTATGCGCCGCGCTCGCTGGTCGAACTTGGCGCCGGCAGCGGCGAAAAGACGCGCATCATTCTGTCGGCGATGCGCGGCGAGCGATCCGCCGAAGCATACGTGCCGATCGACATCAGTGCCGAGTTTCTGCACGCATCCGCGGTCAGGCTGCAGGAGGAATTTCCTGGGCTGACGGTGGCACCGATCGTCGCCGACCTCGCTGACCCGATCGTTCCGCCGCGCACAATCGCCCGACCCCTCCTCTTCGCATTCCTCGGCAGCACCATTGGCAACTTCGATCGCTCCGAAGCCGTCGCGCTGTTGCGCCGCGTGCGTGCGGCGGCAGAGCCTGACGATGTGTTCCTGTTAGGCGCCGATCTGCACAAGGACACCAAGCGCATCGAAGACGCATACAACGACGCACTTGGCGTCACCGCCGAGTTCAACCGGAACGTCCTACGCGTCTTGAATCGTGAGCTTGGCGCGGATTTCGAGGTGGACTCGTTCAGTCACTACGCGCCGTATCTGGCGGACGAGCGCCGCGTGGAGATGCACCTTGTCGCCCAGCGCGATCAACTCGTGAATGTGCCCGGCATCGGCCGTGTGCGCTTCGCCGCTGGCGAGTCCATTCGGACGGAAATCTGCTGCAAATACGACCGCGGCCAGATCCAGGATTTGTTAGGCGCGGCCGATTTCGTCATCGAAGAGTGGTGGGAAGATTCCAACGACCCTTACGCGTTGGTGCTCTCTCGCCCCGCGCCGCGGCCCTCGCGCCTGCGGAGCGGGCGCACGGGACCTTGGCCCAGCCGCGCTGTCATCGAACGCCTCGAAAGCGACACCCGCGAACACCTGTTCGCACTCGGATGTGGCAGCGCCGCCGATCGGCGCATCGGAGCGGAGGTCGAAGTGCTGTTGCTCGATGCTGCTACACGCTCGCCGGCCGCTATCGAGCGATCGATGGACGTGCTGCGCCGCGTAGCCGTCGAAGAAGGGTGGAGTGAGTGTCGGTCGATCAAGGCGGGGACGAGCGAGTTTCGCACCCCGCGGGCGGGACGCATCACGTTCG
>JBFMFA010000543.1:0-3269 GCA_040753195.1 Gemmatimonadota bacterium
TGCGCGTGCCGTTTTCTCGTTTCTCCTCCCGTGTTCGCGCTTGCTCGCGCTGCGCGGCCGAGCCCAGGAGGGGCAACTCCCCCAGAACGTGCAACCCTGCGGATGTCCTCCCGATGTCGGCCGTCAGTCGGTTCCGCCGAATAGTTTGGTGCTCCAGGCGACGTACGCCGAAACGCTCGACGCCGACTCCGTGATCCCAACGCTCGCGCCAACGCTGAATGAGGCGCGACGCGCCAATCCACGACTCAACGACAGGCCCACCGCCAGCGGGGCATCCACCGTTTCGCTCACGCGCGTCGACGCGGAAACCGACCCGAGCAACGACCAGTCACTGCCTAACGGCTGCCCGATTCCCACTGAGTAAAAGAGGGCGTCCTTGAGCTTCAGGTCTGGCATGTCGCCCAGCACCCACCACGTCGCATCCGCAAAGAGCAGCGTCTGCGCAACACCTAACGCGAGCGAAGCACCGCCTGCGTAGTCCCAAGCGCCCGTGCCGACGCCGGACTCAACAGAAGCGATGGGAGCCTTGGCCCACGCACCGACATCGAACGAACGCACGACGCCGTTTCCCTGGTACGTCGTTAGGGTCCCTCCAAACATCGGATCGCCCACATTCACCTCGTACGCACCCGTTCCCGCAACTGACAACGAATCGATGAGCGTGTCCATGCTCACATCGGCAGCGAGCGACCAACTCCCTGCGATGCGTCCGTTTCCTCCGCTTCCCGACGTCGTTCGTCTCCCGGGCCGCAGGCGTATGGATTGTCCGCTTTGACGGCGTTGTACGGCGCCGGCGTCAGGACCGCCCGTCGGCACGGGAACGCCACCGACGAGACTGATCGCGGTGCCGTTTTGCGCAACGACGGGCAGCGACGCCGTCAGGTTTATTCGTTGCAGTCGCCACCAGAGCGAATTGAGCCAGGAGAATGTGTGCAGCTGATCGTCGAACACGTACGATCCGCCAGCGTAGCCGATTGAGCTACTCCACGTCAGGTCCTGCGCCCGAAGCGGCGCGAGTGCGGTGAGGAGCACGACCGCACCGGTCAATGCGCCGCACCGCACGTGCGCTCGGAACGTCATTTGGCCGGCTGCAAGACCCGGAGTCGCGCCTGGATGCGTTCCATGATCTTCAGCCCCTCGTCGAGTTGCTGGCCCATCTGGTCCACATGCAAGCGCAGACGTTCCATGTCGCGCTCCATCTCCTGGTCGCGAACGCGGTCCTGATCGCGCTCGCGGTCGCGCAGCTGCAGCGTGGCGCCGTGCAACTGCTGCGCCATCTCGCCTAACGCTTTGTTCATGTCACGCAGCCGTTGGTGCTCCCGCAGGTGCTGCTGGTCGCGCGTGCGGTCCCGCTCCATGTCTCGCGTCATTTCCTGTTCGAGCAGGCGGAGGCGTTCGCGGATCCGCTCGGTCTTTTGCAGCGCCTGTTCCATCTGTTGCAAGCGCTGTTGTTGCTGTTGTTGAAGTTGTTGCTGCTGCGTCTGTTGCTGCTGTGCCTGTTGCTTCGCCTGCTGCTGTCCTGTCTTGGTCTGCTGGGCCTGCGCGCCAGCGGCGGCAAATGCGGTGACCAGGAGCGCGGCCATCAGCGTTCCGGTGATCCTGCGATACATGTTCGACTCCTGCGTGTTAGGCGCCGCCGGCGACGTGCTCGCGACCGGTCGGCGCGGGTGGACATCACGCTTCGTTAGGCACCCCTTCCACGTGCGTCGCTCTCCACCCTGACGTTCGCCTGACGTAGAGCCTGGTCGTCTCTCGTGCCATCGCTCAACGTGCGCCCCGAAGCTCGACAGTGAGTTTGACGCCGCCACCAGCCGTCTGTAGTCCGGAGATAGATGTTTTTGTCGCGGGAGATTCCACGACGTTAGGTCAGGAATTCGTCGCCTTACACGCGGCGAGAAGGTGACCAGCTTGAGCGCATCATTGCGGCACCTGCCGGAGGTACAGATGCGACAGGCAACTATTCGGAAGTGGAGCACAGCAACGGTCCTATTGGCCACCGCCATTGCATGCGGTGACGATTCGGCTGGGCCCGCCAAGAGCATCCAGCTCGCGGCTGCTCCTTCCTCATTGACTATTCAGCAAGGACAGTCCGGAACGGTGACGCTCACGCTGACGCGTGTTGGAGGCTTCAGCGAAGCGGTCACTGCCGCTGTCAGCGGTCTCCCGACGGGGATTCTCGTGTCAGCAGCGACGTTTTCGGGAACGACCACGACGGCGACCGTCACGATTGACGTCGCGGCTTCGGCAGCGCCGGGCCAGTACACCGCGACGGTGACCGGCTCCGCTAGCGGCGTCGCGAGCGCGACCGCCACGTTCACGCTGACAGTGACCGCAGCGCCTAACGTTGCGCTGGCCGTGGCACCGACGGCGCTGACGGTGCAGCAAGGTGCAAGCGGCAACGCCACGATCAATCTCACGCGCACCAATTTCACAGGCGCGGTCGCACTGACGTTGGACGCGCCACCCGCCGGAGTCACGGGCGCCTTCACCCCCGCGAGTACAACGACAAACACATCCGCGCTGAGCGTAAGCGTGGCGGTGACGGTCGCGCCGGGAAACTACACACTCACTATCAAAGGGTCCGCAACCGGCGTTGGCGACCGAACGACCACGCTCGCGTTGACTGTCACCGCGCCGCCGGCGTCCATCGCGCTGGCCATCGCGCCGCCGACGGGGACCATCACACAGGGCAGCTCGGGTCTCGCGACGCTCAATATCACGCGCACGAATTTCACGGGCGCCGTGACGCTTGCTGCGTCGGGCGCGCCCGCCGGCCTAACGATCGGATTCTCGGAAACGCCAACGACGGCTTCTCAAGTTCAGTTGACGTACGCCGCCGCGCTTACAGCACCGATCGGCACACATACGATAACTGTCACGGCTTCGGGAGCTGGCGTCAGCAACGCGACCGCAACCTTCTCGCTGACGGTGACCCAGGCGCCCCCTGCCGGTACTGTGGAGTACCAGTTCTGTAGCAGCTCGGAAGATCCGGCCTTCTTCGCGTATCAGGACGGCGCGGCCGCGTGGCAGCGAGTCACCGGGCTGTTGAGCGCTGGTGTATACCGCTACACGTTCACGCTCACGCAAGGTCGCGGTGGCGTCTTCTTCGTGAAGCAGTCAGGCTCGACCGCCATGACCACGACGCGTTTTCGCGTGCCTGCCTTTTCGCGTGTTCTTCCAGACGTTGATGCGCGCCTCGTTCCACCGACGGTAGGCGTCACCGCGGTGCCTTACGAGACCACCGTGTTTTATGGCACGACAAGCGAATT
>JBFMFA010000544.1:0-3266 GCA_040753195.1 Gemmatimonadota bacterium
CAGATTGCCGGCTGGTCGCGTTCGATGAGGAAGCCTAACGAGATGACCTTGATGCCGTGAGCCTCGAGTGGGATGATGCGATCTCCCTGCACCGGTGGCGGCTGGTCCACGCCGACCATGCGCGGCACGTTCGGACCGTAGACGTCGGCATCCATCAAGCCCACGCGAAAGCCGCGCTGCGCGAGCGCGACCGCGAGGTTGACGGCCACGGTGGACTTACCGACGCCGCCTTTGCCGCTCGAGACGGCGATGATGCTGCCGAGGTTCGGATAGGCGACCGGAGTCGGCGCCGGCACGGTCTTCGGTGTGGGTGGCCGCTGGTCCATGACAGGGAGGACGCGCGCGGCGGACGGACGCGCAGGTACTGGTTTGGCCTCGTTAGGCTTCACATCGATCATGACATCGCGCACACCGGGAACGCCGGCAAGCACCTGTCGTACTTCGCGCACAAGCTCGGCATTGTCGTGCGGTGCGAGCAGCATGGTTAGACGCACCCGGCCATCAACCGTGGTGCCGACATCACGCACCATGTCATCATCCAGAATGCTGGCACCCGTGCGCGGGTTCCTGATCCCCGCTAGTGCCGTCGCCAGTCGCTCCTGTAATGTGCTCACGCCGGAGCTCCCCCATTCAGGCGACCAACGTGCTGCCGCGCCGCATCCAGCACGCGCGCGCGCACGTCGTCCAGCGTCCCGGGAATCAACGCCCCGGACGCCTTGGCGTGTCCACCGCCGCCGAATTGGCGAGCCAGCAGATTCACGTCGACGTCACCGGTGCTGCGGAACGAGACTTTCACTTTTCCATATCCAAGGTCGCGAAAGAAGAGCGCCAGACGCGTACCGGCGATGGAACGCGGATGTTCCACGATGCCGTCGAGGTCCTCCGGACTCACATCGTAGCGCTCCAACGCATCCGCCGTCACCGAAATCCAGGCGATTCCGTGCTCCGCATCGACGCCTAACAAGTGGAGCGAATCGCGCAGCAGATGCAGGCGCCCCATCGACAGCGACGCATAGATACGCCGGAACATGTCCTCCGGATCGACGCCCGCCTGCATCAACATCGCGGCGATCACGTGTGCCCGCGGCGAGGTGTTGCTGTAGCGGAACCCACCCGTGTCCGTGAGAATGGCCGCGTACAGCGCGTTGGCGATCTCCGTCGTGATTTCGAGACCTAACGACATCGCCAGATCGTACACCAGCTCACCCGTGGCGCACGCGGATTCGTCCGTCAGCAGCACGTCGCCCGCCGGCTCGTCCCCTGCAACGTGATGATCCAGCACGATGCGCGGTACGTCGAGCGCGCGCACGGCCGGAGCCAACTGCCCGAGTCGCTTCATTTCACTCACGTCGAGCACGAGCAACGCATCGATTCCGCGTAACGCAGCGGCACCCGCCGCGGTGCGATCCTCGACGTCTGCTCCCAGCAGAAAGCCAAACAGCGCGGGCCACGGCGTTGGATTCACCACGTGCGCCCGTATCCCCATCTGGCTCAGCAAAAGCGTCATCGCCGCCGCGGAGCCGCAGGCGTCGCCGTCGGCGTTCACGTGTGTGGTAATGGCGACGCTCTTCGCCTGTCGCAACAACGGCGTAATGCGTTCGATCGCGCTTTGGCGAGGCTCCGGTATGTGGAGCAGGTCAGACGGCACGCGGTATAGCTCTGATTGCACTCTAAAAGGAAAGCGGCGCCCGGGTTTCGGGCGCCGCTGCCTAAAATAACCTACCCGATGGCCGGACGGCTCATCCGCGAGCGGCTTTCGCTGCGCGAGAATGGTGACGGCCGTACAAGAAGTAGATGACCAAGCCAATGGCCAACCAGATGATCAACCTCAGCCAGGTATCCCCTGGCAGCGCCGACATCATGTAGCCGCAGATCAAGATCGAGAGGATCGGAACAACCGGGACAAACGGCGTCTTGAACGGGCGCGGCAAGTCTGGCGACCGGTAACGCAGCACGATGATACCTGCGCTGACGATGACGAAAGCCAGCAGCGTCCCGATAGACACGAGTTCGCCGAGGATCTGAATCGGGAAGAGTCCAGCGATGACACCAGCAACCGAGCCGGTAATGATCGTCGAGACATACGGCGTCTGGAACTTGGGGTGAACTTTCCCGAACACCGCCGGAAGCAGACCGTCGCGGGACATCGAATAGAAGATGCGCGGCTGTCCGAGCAACATGACGAGAACGACCGACGCGAGCCCCGCAATGGCGCCTAACGAGACCATCCACTTCAACCAGCCCAGCGACGGACCCGCTTTGTCGATCGCCACGTACACAGGATTTGGAACGTTGAGCTCGGAGTAGTGCGCCACCCCGGTCATAACGAGCGACATCAGGATGTAGAGCACCGTACAAATCGCGAGCGAGGCAAGAATGCCTATCGGGAGATCTCGTTGCGGCCGTTTGGCCTCCTGCGCCGCTGTCGATACCGCGTCGAATCCGATGTAGGCGAAGAAAATCACGCCGGCGGCGCGGACGATGCCGCTCCAGCCGAACTGACCAAACGTTCCCGTGTTTTCGGGAACAAACGGCGTCCAGTTACTCGGCACCACAAACATGAGGCCGAAGCCGATGACCAGAAGCACGATCGCCACCTTCACCATAACGATGATGTTGTTGACTCGTGCCGACTGCTGAATACCGATCACGAGCAGCGTCGTTAGGATCGCGACCAGCGCGACGGCTGGAAGGTTGATGATCGCGCCCGTGGTCTCCATGTGCAGACCACCCGTCGAGCGCAACGGCGCTGAAGTCAGCGCCGCCGGAATGTTGATCCCCAATTGGTCGCGGATGAACGCCGTGAAGTAACCCGACCAACCGACCGACACGGTGCTCGCGGCAAAGAGATACTCGAGGATGAGATCCCAACCGATGATCCAGGCGAAGAATTCGCCAAGCGTCGCATACCCGTATGTGTACGCCGAGCCCGCGATCGGAATCATCGACGCGAATTCGGCGTAACAGAGTCCAGCGAACAGACAGCCGGTTCCAGCGAGCACGAACGACAGGACGATGCCAGGGCCCGCGTACTGAGCGGCGGCGCTGCCCGTGAGCACGAAGATCCCGGCGCCGATGATCGCCCCGATACCCAGCATGGTGAGGTTGAGAGCACCAAGCGACCGGCGCAGCGTTACCGTCTCGCCCGTACCCTCTGCCTCACGCATTAACTGGTCGAGAGGCTTTCTGGTCCACAGACCCATGAGCAGAGTCTCCGTTGACGTTTATGAAAAGAGCGGTCGCCTAAATGCGACTCAGGCGACCGC
>JBFMFA010000545.1:0-3262 GCA_040753195.1 Gemmatimonadota bacterium
CCAACTCCATCTCCTTTTCCGGCACGCGCCGTGGCCGAGCTTACTGCTTCACCGTTAGGCGCCACTGCTCGTGGCAGCCAACGCAGTTCCCCATGATCACGGCGAGTCGACGAAGCATCACGTCCTGATTCCCTTTGGCCACGTCCGCCGCGAGAATGTCGAACGACGCGTGCGTGCGCATGCCCAGTTGGATGAAATCGCCGCCGAGTTGCGTTTGAATCACAGGATCTGTCTCCGACGCCGCTTTCATCCCTGCCTTGAGCGCCGCCGCACGAATCGCCGCCGTGTCGCGGTTCACCGCACCGATCACGATCCCCTGAACGCCCTTGAGCATCGTGCGCATTTCGGTCATTACCGCCGCGCGCGTCGCGGCATCAACCTCGATCGCGGTGCGCGGATCCTGATCACCCACTAGGGATCCCGGTGCGCTGCGCACACTGAGCTGCTGTTCCTGGCCCTTATCCTCCGTTTTGGCGCATGAAAGCGTCATCACGGCGAGGAGGAGCCCGGCCACGCACCGACTCGCGTGAAGCCTGCCGGTCCTTGTCAGCATTTGACCCTCCCTGATAAAAGCGACCGTGCCGCTCCAGTCGCGGCGCGTGCGCGGGCCGCTGTTGCGTGTAAAGACCGCCGCTTTTCAGCCAACCGACCAGAGGGTGATGCCTGACGCGACGTCAGGCAGTTGCTGCACGTTCCCCCTCACAAGACACATCCGGTCCCGAGCGCCTTTTGGAGCTTCGATCATGTCGGTGCCTGGACAACTTGGCGAGCGAGACCTTTTTCCTAACGAGCGAAGGACGGAGTTTCCCCTGCAGTTGCAGCCCGTGACGCCGGTCCCAGCCATGGCGCGGTTCCTGCGAAAACGCGCCAGATCATGAGCACCGAGCTGGAAGGCTTAGCGGCGCCACCAACGCACTCCTTTCTCGAAGGCGGCGGTGAGCTTGGGGAACGGATGCGGAACTTTGACTGGGCGAGCACACCACTCGGCCCGGTCGAGCATTGGCCCCAGAGTCTGCGCAGCGCGGTCAGCATTCTTCTGCCGTCCAAGGCGCAGATCGTTCTGTTCTGGGGACCGGAACTGATCACGCTATACAACGACGCATACCGGCCGGTGTTCGGAGCAAAACACCCCGGCGCGCTGGGAAAACCAGGCCGCGAGGCGTGGAGTGAGCTGTGGGACGTCGGATTGAGCGACCTGTTTCGGGGCGTGCTTACCACGGGCGAAGCATTTTGGGCACGCGATCGCCAATTCGTGCTCGAGCGGCACGGCTTCCCGGAAGAGACGTACTTCGATGTGTCGTACGATCCGGTGCGGGACGAATCCGGGAACGTCGGCGGTGTCTTTTGCATCGTGAGCGAAACGACGGGGCGCGTCGTGGGAGAACGCCGCCTCCAAACGCTGCGCGACCTCGCGGCGCGTAACGCCGATGCGCGGAGTCCGCGAGAAGCGTGTGTATTGAGCGCTGACGTTTTGGGTAGCAACGGTCATGACGTGCCGTTTGCGCTGCTGTACCTCGGCGGGACGCTCGAGGAAGCGCCGGTGCTGCAATGCGGAACGCCAGGGAGCGAGTCCATCGCCGACATCGCCCTGTGGCCGTGGAAGGAGGCGTTAGGCACCAACCAGCTGCAGTTCGTGACGGTGCGCGGCATGCAGCCGCCGACGGGGGCGTGGACGACGGCCCCGAGTACAGGGGCCGTGGTACCGATCCCGGGCACGGCGGGGAGCTGCGTAGGCCTGCTCGTGGCAGGGTTGAATCCGCATCGCCGGTGCAGCGACGAGGACCGCGGCTTCCTCGATTTGCTCGTTAGGCAGATTGCCAACGGCATCGCCAACGGCCAGGCCTATGAAGAAGAGCGCCGCCGAGCCGAAGCGCTGGCGGATCTGGACCGGGCAAAAACCGCGTTCTTCAGCAACGTGAGCCATGAGTTTCGCACGCCGCTGACGCTCATGCTCGGTCCGCTGGAAGACACGCTCGCTGGCTCGGCGCTGGCGGACGACGACCGCGCGCGCCTGGAACTGACCTATCGAAACTCCACGCGCCTCCTGAAGCTCGTCAACACGCTGCTCGACTTTTCGCGCATCGAAGCGGGCCGCATTGAAGCGTCGTACGAGCCCGTGGACCTCGGCCGGCTCACCGGCGAGCTTGCAAGCGTCTTTCGTTCCGTTGTCGAACGCGCGGGACTCGAGCTCAACGTCCATACGCCCTCGTTAGGTGATCCGGTGTATGTCGACCGCGAGATGTGGGAGAAGATCGTCTTCAACCTCCTGTCCAACGCGTTCAAGTTCACCTTCGAGGGCGCGATCGAGGTGTCGCTGGCGCGCGATGGCAACGAAGCGGTGCTTGTGGTACACGACAGCGGGAGCGGCATTCCGGCAGAGGATCTACCCCACCTGTTCGAACGCTTTTACCGCGTCAAAGGCGTGTCGGGACGCACGTTCGAGGGAAGCGGGATTGGTCTGGCTCTGGTACAGGAACTGGCGCGACTGCACGGTGGCCACGTGCACGTCGAAAGCACACTCGGTGAGGGGACGCGCTTCTCCGTGCGCATCCCGTTCGGCACGGATCATCTCCCGAAGGAGCGGATCGGCGCGACTCGTGAGCTGGCGTCGACCAGCACGCGCGCCGGCGTGTACGTCCAGGAGCTGTCGGGTTGGCTCCCGAAGAACGCCGAGAGTCCGCCTAACGCCGCCACGGCGCCCGCGGGTCGCACACACCCGGCGCGTATCCTTCTGGCGGATGACAACGCAGATATGCGCGAATACGTGCAGCGTCTCCTCGGCGAACATTACGAAATCGAAGCTGTCGCGGACGGGGCGGCAGCGATGCGAGCGGCGCTCGCGCGAACGCCGGATCTCGTGCTTACCGACGTCATGATGCCTGAAGTCGATGGGTTCGAGCTGTTGCGTCGAATGCGCGCCGACGCCCGGCTCAAGAGCGTCCCCATCATCATGCTCTCGGCGCGCGCCGGCGAAGAGTCGCATGTCGAAGGAATAATCGCCGGAGCCGATGACTACCTAACGAAACCATTCGGCGCAAAGGAATTGCTAGCCCGGGTCGAGGGCCGGCTGCAGCTGAGCCGGTTGCGCTCGCAGCTGCAAGCCGCGCATCGCGAGTTGGCCGATCTCTTTGCGCAAACGCCGGTGCCGACGGCCGTGCTCAGCGGCCCCGAACTCGTGTTCGAGATGGTCAACCCGGCCTATGTCGAGGTGTCGGGGAACCGGGAGCTACTCGGTCGTCCGCTGCTCGAAGCGCTGCCAGAA
>JBFMFA010000546.1:0-3257 GCA_040753195.1 Gemmatimonadota bacterium
GTAGGCTTCCGCTGGTTCGTCCGGCAGCACGCGCGTGCGCTCGAGTTGTCGGGCTGGGTTCGCAACCTTCCGTCGGGAAACGTGGAGCTCATCGCGCACGGCACCGTGGATAACCTCGACAAACTCGAGGTGCATTTGCGCATCGGGCCGCCTGGCGCCAGTGTCGAGCACGTTCGGCGCGCGCCGCAGGACGGTGAGCTCGACCTGGCATTCCCCTTTACCATAGTTCGTTAGGCTTTCGTGAGCGATCTCGAGCGGCTCATCCGCGATGTCGAGGATTATCCCAAACCGGGAATTGTCTTCAAGGACATCACGCCGTTGCTGGCCAATCCCGCGGCATTTGCGCGTGCGTGCCAGCGCATGGCCGATCCCTTTCGTGACGCACGCGTGACGCAGGTGGTTGCGATTGAGAGCCGCGGTTTTCTTTTCGGAGCGCCCATCGCGCTCGCGTTAGGCGCAGGTCTCGTGCCGATGCGTAAGGCAGGGAAGCTCCCGCACAAAACGTCCGCCGTGTCGTATGAGCTGGAGTATGGCAGCGATCGCCTCGAAGTCCACACCGACGCGGTGGGACGAGGGAGCCGCGCGCTACTCGTCGATGACGTCCTGGCAACCGGCGGAACCGCAGCGGCTGCCTGTGCCCTGATCGAATCCCTCGGCGCCGAGGTAGTGGGCTGCAGCTTCCTTTTGCGTCTGGGATTCCTGGATGGTTCGAAGCGATTGGCCGGCCGGCACGTGAAGAGCGCGCTCGTATTCGATTGAGCGGGCCGCGCCCGCTACCAGACTCACCTCGTTAGGTGCTGGTGAGGTTGTCGTTTGCCCAGTCGCGAGTCGCATCGGCATCGCCTCGAGCGCCCAATTGCTCATAGAGGGCGATGGCGCGATGCACATGCTCTTCGGCCCGATCGGTCTGTCGTTGGTGAGTTCGCAGCTCGGCCAGCGCGCGGTGACATTCAGCTTGCAGCAAAGTATCGTGGTGCACATTCGCGGTTCCCAGCGCCTCATGGAGGGACTCTTCCGCGAGCGCGAGATGTCCCCGAGCGAGCCACGTTAGGCCGAGCAGCCGAGTCGCGTCCGCCTTGGCAACAGGGTCGCCCAGAACATCGAATTCTCGAGCAACTCGGCCGGCGATTGACGCGCACAATACGGCATCGCCGCGGCGATACGTCACCTCGGCGCGCCCGAGCTTTGCGGCGGCGGCGAAGCGCGGGTTCGCAGACGCCAGCGCGTATTCGATGGCCCGCTGCTCGCATTCATCGGCCTGATCGAGCTCGCGTTCGTCGCGATACGAAATGGCCATGTTGTGAAACGATTCGGCTAGTCCCGCGACATGGCCCAGATTTTGGTATGCCGGTATGGCGAGCTGGTACTTCGCCAACGCATCGCGCCGGTCGCCGCGGATATTCGCGATGATGCCCAGGTTGTTCGTCGCCCGCGCCAACGACAACTGATCGCCCGCTTCGTACGCCATGGTGACGACGCGCTTCCACACATCCTCGGCGAGCTGTGTATCCCCGACGGCCCGATATGCGGCGCCAAGCATCATGAGACCCTTACGCAAAACGGCGCCTCCCGTGCGCTCTAGCTCCGGCAGCGACGCTTCGAGCAGCTCACGTGCTGACGTCGCGTTCGCCGTGCGCAGATGCGACTCAGCGAGGAGCAGCACCGTCTCGATGTCACGCTCGCTGTCGAGAACACCCGCCAGGAGCGCGCGCACGCGAAGCCAATCGCCGCGTCGTGCCGCGTCGTCGGCCTCTCGCCTGAGCGTGAATGCTGCGTTCGGTTCAGTCAAGCGCGGGACGCCTTCTAATAGGCGACAAGGTAGGTTGTAAAACCGGCCACCTTGCCCTCGACCTCATCCGTGTCTTCGAAGACGAGGCTCGTTAGGCGTGTCCAGGGCTGCCCCGCTGATTCTTGAAACCATATGGCGAGCTGGCGCTCGAGCGCGCGATCGGTCGCGTCGGAATCACCGTCGCCGTCAATGTCGCCTCCCGCCTCTTTGTAGCTCAGCTTCAAATCGGCCGGTTCACTGTTGCTGAACTGAAGCCCACTGGGCTGAAACTCGACCAGCAACCGCGCCGGGTCCACCACGCGAATCGTGATCAGCACAGAGTCGTTCTGGGCGAACGGAGTTCCATCGGGTCGCCGGCTCAACGCATCGCGGCGAACGCGAAAGCGCAGAAACTCCGTCGAGTCCGCACGCCCTGCGTGCGGGCGATAGTAGAGTCTGATTTCGCGATCAACGCCCCGCTTGGCGTAAAACGAGCCAGTCGCCGACACGAGTTGTGGTGCGGATGGGCCGGAACGTACTACGGTGAGCTGGGCTTCCGGACGTTGCTCCGGTGGATCGGTACCTAACGAGCTGTCGGATGTGCTGCACGAAACGGCTGCGACCAGCAATGTGATCAGGGACAGATAGCGCACGGATTTGTTAGGCATTTGCACGTTCCTCATTCGAGGGATCGAGATCGGCATCCGATGTGGCATCCAAGAGCCGCTGCAAACGCGGACGAGAAATTCCAAGACGCCGAGCCGCCAGGCTCTTGTTACCGCCGCAGTGCGAGAGCATGGAACGGGCGGCTGCCCGCTCCAACGCGGCCATCGTGCTGGGGAAGGGAAGTTCTGACCGCGCTCCGCGTGTGCTCGGTTCGATCAAGTCTCTCGCGTCGACGTCACCGCCATCTCCGAGAAGAGTGACGCGCTCCATCAGGTTGCGCAGCTCGCGGACGTTCCCGGGCCAGGTGCGACGCTGGAGCGCATCCACGGCACTGGCCGACAGCGCCGGCTGCGGGACGCCGTATTCTTCGGCGAACCGCGCGAGGAAACGCTGCGCCAGCATGAGGACGTCGCCCGGCCGCTCCCGTAGTGGGGGCAGGACGATGTGGACGACGTTCAGCCGGTAAAAGAGATCCTCGCGAAACAGCTGCTGCCGCGCCGCGTCCGCGAGATCGACGTGCGTCGAGGCGATGATGCGGATGTCCACCGGTATGGCGCGAGTGCCGCCGACGCGCCTAACGACACGTTCCTCCAGCGCGCGGAGGAGCTTCCCCTGTAGTTGGAGCGGTAAATGGCCAATCTCATCGAGCAGCAGCGTGCCACCATTTGCCACCTCGAAGAGTCCCGGCTTTGCTGTTGTGGCATCGGTGAACGCGCCACGTTCATGGCCAAAAAGCTCGCTCTCCAGCAGTTGGTCAGGGAGCGCTGCGCAGTTCACGTCCACGAACGGCGCGTTGCGCCGCGGTCCGTTGTAGTGAATGGCG
>JBFMFA010000547.1:0-3251 GCA_040753195.1 Gemmatimonadota bacterium
TGTTCGAGGTTCTCTTCGACGGGGTACGGCCTAACGTGAGACCAGAGGTAGCTGAACACGCTCAACATCGTGTTCCAGAGTCCCAAACCGCGTAACGCATTCCCCGCCTTGAGCGGGTAGTCGAAGTACTTGCCGCCGTAGTGAATGCGCGAGAGTCTCGGAACCTGGATGAATTCGGGTCCCAGTATCTCGTGCCAGAGCTCTTCGACGGGCGTGATCTTCGTGAAGAAGCGATGCCCACCGATGTCGAAACGGTAGCCGTTGTATTGCGCCGTGCGCGAGATGCCCCCGACCATGTTATCCGCTTCGAGCACGGTAACGCGCACGCCGGACTTGACCAGCTGGTACCCTGCCGTTAGGCCAGCCGGACCTGCGCCGATGATCACGACGTGATCGTTCGGTTGCAGTCGAGAGATTTTGCGCATCGCCGCCTGCGCGGGTAGCGGATCAGTCACTATCGAACTCTGGCCAGAGAATCGCCCGCTCCTCGAGCGTAGCCAACCACCTCACCTGCTGCCCATGCGCAAACGAACAGCCCGAGTAGCGGTAAAGACCGAACCAGGTGCCCGATATGCCGTCGCTTGGAGACGACCCGTGAAACAGTACGCCACAGTAACAGCGGGGGAAGTGCAACCGCGGCCGCAGCATATGCGAGTCGCGGGCCAACCGACCGCCCTTTGACTCTCGCACCCGCGTAGGAGCGCGCGTACAGGTAGCGCTGCCCCAAGTATTCCCCCACAGAGAACGACTTCTTGTGGCCCACCACAATCTCCGGGTGGCAAACCAGCGCCACGCCAGCGTCGCGCATGGCGTCGTGCAGGCGGTTCTCCCACGCCCCTTCGGCGATGACGTCCTTGAACTCATTCAGAAGGGCGCGCGGATATACCACGTTATTTCCAGTTAGCCACGCCACCTGGCCACTCGGGAGCGGATTGATACAGTGGCTGTATTCGCAAAGAAATGCAGCCCAATCCGAGAGCCTGCCCGTGGCCGCGTTTTCCACGCTCCCAGCGACCACACGCCGGTTCCCATTCAGCGCGCCAAGGAGCGCGTCGGCCCAACCCCTGGGAACGATGACGTGATCTTCGATGACAGCAACGGCGTCCGCAGTGCACGCGTCGAAGCCGATCGCGCGCATCTGCGGAATCGTGGTGTCGTGCGGGACCGGTATGACGCGGACGCGTGGAAACTTCTCTCGTACGTGCCGGCGCAATTCTTCGCCCAGCCGGTCGACGACGATGATTTCGAGAGCGGCCGGGTTCCCCTGCTTTTCGAGGGCCGCTAGAACGCCGTCCAGATCATCGGAACCATTGACGGACGGAACTACGACCGACAGCGCGGCCCGGCTCACGCCTCGTTAGGCAGCGCTCGACGCGCCCGACGCCGGCGTCGACTCCGCGGCGTGACGGGTGTGCGAGCTGGCGCGGCGCGCGGCTGCTACGTCCGCCTCCACGCTCATGCCGTCAACAATGCTATGGTCCGTGATGTTGTCGTAAACGACCCGCTCCGCGAGTTCCAGGTCATCCGGTTCGGTGCCGGTCGCCACGCGGAAGTGCGCGTCGAGCCACAGAGCGTCGTCGACCTCGGACGCACGCCGCAGCGCAACGATGTCGCCGGACGCTTCGAGCATTGCGATCGTGCGAAGCTGCGCCTCGCTCGTACCGACCGGCGCAGAACAGAACTGCACTTCGGGGTGAGCTGCCAGCAGCGTGGACGGAATCGCGTCGTCTCCGCACCGCACAGCGATCACTTCTGCATGCATGCGGCGGCAACGGGCCGCCACGCGTGCGAGCGACTGCTCCATCGTCTGCCAGTTGCCATCGCAAACGAGCACAACCGATACTTGCGGGCGGCCGCGTGCGCGGCCAAACGCTCGGCTGATTTTTCGTTCATCGGCGGCTTGTAGCGTTGCTGACATGATCGATGGTTGAGGGTCCTCACACGCCGGAAATCACGGGGCGGAAGAGTCTGCCGAGTGATGTCCGATTAGTGACCGCGAGGTGTGCAAGGGAGACGCCACGCCACGACATCTGCGGTACCGCTGTGCCGAAAGCGACAACTGTTTGCATGGACGTGAGTTAGGTCCAGCGATGTGAGCGCGATTCGTGGCAATTGCGCGATTGTCGCGCACAGCATTGCTGTCGGACGATCGCAACACACGACCGCGCTGTGTTGCTCTGCGACACAAGCGCGGCTCTGAGCGGCGTGCCCTGGATCACAAACTTGCCACCGCGCTACTGGCTCAGCGATGCGATGCGGACTGCATTCGCCATCAGCGTGAACGTGAGGTTCTTCGCTGGAAGCGAAGTGAACGCTGCGCCATCGACGACGAACAAACCATCGATCCCGCGCAAAGAACCATCCGGTCTGCACGAATGCAGCTGTTCGTCGCGACTCATCGGTAGCGTGCCGGCGTAGTGCACGCTCGACCCGCGCGGCAAGACGACTGTTTGCCGACTCGGAGCGATGCTGCCGAGCGTTCCGAGGGCGCGACGTACCGTGTCAATTGCCTCGCGGGTGCGGTCGCGGTCCGCCTCATCGTCGCCGTAGCTCAGAGCTAAATGCTGCGTGCCGTCGGTGTTTACCACGAGGCGCGCGACGTTGGCTGTCCGTCGCGTGTCGCCGATCCAGAAGTTCACGACACCGAGTGCCGCGCGCAGGCGACGAAAGATCTTCAGCGACGTGCGAAAGTCGAACGGCAAGGTGGAGATGATGGGATGCACTTGCGCCGCTTTCAGCGCGGTGATCTGGCCGTGGACGTCGCCCTGTGGGGTATCGCCGCGGATGCCTAACGCGATGTGGTGGAACTGATAACTGGCGAGGTTGACGTCGCGTCCGATCAACGCAGGAGTCAGGAAGGGCATCGTGACGTGCCGGTTGTCCATGAGCCCGTACAGTTCGGGCGCGGTTCCGGTCGCGTGATGCACCGTGGAGAGATAGATGCGCGTCGTTGCGATCGCTCCGGCGGCGAGGACGACGCGATCTCCAGCGAAAATCCGTTCGCTCCCATCAGTAACGGAACGGGCGATCGCACCGACCGCGCGCCCGTTGCCGTCGACGTCGATGCGCTCGACGAAAACACCTGGGACGTACGTGAACGACGGGAATCGCTGCAGGTCACCCAGCGTGTAACTCGGCGCATACAGCGCCTCGCGCGGGCAGCCCATGAGGCAGCGACCGAGATGCGTGCACGCTTTGCGTTCGCCGAGTGCGCGCGTCAAGAGCGCAACGCGTGAGCGGCCCAGATACAC
>JBFMFA010000548.1:0-3250 GCA_040753195.1 Gemmatimonadota bacterium
GCCCGTTCCGGACCAGATCGAGCTGAGCCTCATGCGGCGCTTCATCGGCGCCATTTCGGAGAACGACGAGGCCGCGCTACTCGACATCGGGGATGGAGTCCTGCTGCTCGAGTTCCGCGGGAAGATGAACTCGATAGGCAGCGGGGTTCTGCAGCTGTTGGACGTCGCAGAGCAGCGAATCCGGAGCGGCGACCTTGCCGGTCTGGTCATCGGCAACACGGATCCGCGTGTTTTCTCGGCGGGTGCCAATCTCGCCTCGGTGGCTCGACAGGTGGCCGCGGGCGAGTGGGGGAAGCTGGAGGAGGCCGCGCGGACGTTTCAGCGAGCGGCGACGCGGTTACGGCAGCTCCCTTTCCCCGTCGTGGTGGCGCCATTCGGGCTCACGTTAGGCGGCGGTGCGGAGTTCGCTCTGCACGCCACGCAGGTTCAGGCGCACGCCGAGCTGTATATCGGCCTGGTGGAGGTTGGCGTCGGGCTGATTCCCGCCGGCGGCGGAACCAAGGAGCTGTTGCGGCGCTTTACTGAGGAGCTGAGTGGTTACGAAGGGGCGGATCTCTTCGACGCGGCACAGCGAGCGTTCAAGCTCATCTCCATGGGAACGACGTCCACGAGCGCGACAGAGGCACGTCGCCTGGGGTTCTTGCGCGATCGGGATCGCATTTCGATGAATCGCGATCGGTTGCTGCACGATGCCCGCCTGCGCGTCTTGTCGCTGGCCGAGGATCACGTGGCGGAGCAGCCCGGGACGATCCGCGTGCTTGGCAAGGAGGCGTTAGGCAACTTGCACTACGGCGTGTGGGCGATGCGCGAAGCGAACTACATTACTGACCATGAAGTGGCGATCGCGCGCAAGCTGGCGTATGTGTTGAGCGGCGGCGACGGTCCGCCGCGTGACGCAACCGAACAAGATCTACTCGATCTCGAGCGCGAGGCGTTTTTGTCGCTTTTAGGTACTAAAGAGACTCACGAGCGTATTGCCCACATGCTCAAAACCGGCAAGCCGTTACGGAACTAACAACTCACAAACGATACGACGATGACCATTCACGGGAGTTTGTATCGAGCTGGTTGTTCATCAGGTCATCCGGTCATCGCTTTTGGTTTGTTGCCGTAGGTCGGCACTCGAGGAATCAGACTTATGAAAGAGGCAGTGATAGTCAGCGCTGTACGGACTGCAATTGGACGCGGCAAGGCGGACGGCGCGCTGGCCAACGTAACGCCGATCGATCTTTCTGCGCTCGTTATGCAGGAGGCCGTGAAACGCGCCAACATCGATCCCAAAACGATCGACGACGTGCTGTGGGGGTGCGCGATGCCCGAGGGCTCGCAAGGACTGAACATGGCGCGCCTCGCCGTGTTGCGCGCACGCCTTCCGGTCGACGTCCCTGCGGCAACGGTCAACCGCTTCTGTTCGTCGGGGCTGCAAACCGTCGCGATGGCGGCGCAGTCGATCATGAGCGGCATGACCGAAACCGTGATCGCCGGCGGCGTGGAGATGATGAGCCAGGTGCCGATGTCGGGCTTCCACGCGCGACTGCACCCGGAAATGACGGAAGCGATGATCGCGATGGGATTCACCGCCGAGCGCGTCGCCGAGCGTTGGAACGTGTCGCGCGCCGATCAGGATGCGTACTCGCTGGAAAGTCATCGTAAGGCAGCACGCGCCATTGAAAGCGGGGCGTTCCAGGAGCAAATCGTCCCGGTACCGGTGCAACGAGTCACGTGGAGTGGTACCAAAAAGAGCGTCGAGTCTGGGCTGCATGCGCGCGACGAAACGGTACGAGCCGACACGAGCCTCGAACGGCTCGCGAAGCTACCGCCAGCGTTCAAGGCGAACGGCAGCGTGACCGCGGGCAATTCCTCCCCGTACTCCGACGGAGCGGCGGCGCTCGTGCTCATGAGCGCTGATCGCGCACGCACCGAAGGTCTCAAGCCGCTCGCCCGCTTTGTTTCGTTTGCCGTCGCCGGTGTAGAGCCGGACGTGATGGGCATCGGTCCCGTGAAAGCGGTGCCGAAGGCGTTGGCGAAGGCCGGCCTCAAGATGAGCGACATGGCACTCATCGAGTTCAACGAGGCGTTTGCGGCTCAGGCGCTGGCTGTGATTCGCGATCTGGAGATGCCGATCGATCGCGTGAACGTGAACGGCGGGGCGATCGCCCTCGGCCACCCGTTAGGCGCTACCGGCGCGAAGCTCACGACGCAGCTCCTTTCGGAGCTGGGCAGACGCGGCGGCGGCTACGGTTTGGTGACGATGTGTATTGGTGGAGGGATGGGGGCGGCGGGGATACTGGAAGTGTAGGTCATGCCCTAAACCCACCATCCACGACAAACACCCCACCCGTCACAAACTTCGAGTCATCAGATGCGAGAAAGAGGGCCGTGTGCGCGACATCGTTAGGCTCTCCCATGCGCGCCAGCGGGGTCCGCTCGAGAACTTCCCGCATCACGGCCTCATTCTGCGTTAACGCCGCGCTGAAATCGGTCTTGATGTAACCCGGGCAGATGGCGTTTGCGCGGATCCCGTGCTCGCCCAGCTCGATCGCGAGCACTTTGGTGAACGAGATGATCGCCGCCTTGCTGACGCTGTACATGCCGAGGCCGGATTCTGGAGCGAGGCCCCCGATACTGGAGATGTTGATGATCACGCCGCGCTTGCGTTCAATCATCGGCGGCACCAGGCGCTTGGCCAACTCGAACGGCGCCTTGAGGTTCACGGCAATGATCTTGTCGAAAGCTTCTGGGGTTACATCGGTGAACGGACCGAAGATCGGATTTGCGCCGGCGTTGTTCACGAGAATGTCGGGCCCACCATAACGAGTAAGTGCTGCCTCGACGACCGTCTGTAATTCTTCAGGACGGCTGACGTTCCCCGGAACAGACTCGGCGGTGCCGCCAGCCGCGCACAGATCCGCGACGACCCGCTCCACCGCCTCCCGTTTCCGGCTATTCACGAGCACACACGCGCCCGCGGCGGCAAAAGCCTGCGCGATGGCTAGTCCAATTCCCCGAGTCGCGCCGGTTACGAGTGCCGTTCGGCCGGCGAGTGAATACCGCGTGTCAGGCATTCGCCGAATGTGGGGAGCGTACGGAGCGCGCGGGAGTGCCACTCTCATGACCGGCGAGTAAAATTCGCGCATGACTTCAACACTTGCCGATTCCACGCCCGCGCTCGCCGGCGAGGCGATTCAGATTGTCGATGGGGTGCTGCGCGTTCCCGATCACCCAATCATCCCGTTTATCGAAGGCGACG
>JBFMFA010000549.1:0-3248 GCA_040753195.1 Gemmatimonadota bacterium
GACTGTGTGCGCCTACGTCGAGGCGTTAGGCAGAGGCGAGGCTACGGCCGCGGACGCCAGCGCGCTGCGTGAGCGTTTCGCGCAGGGCGTATCGCCGGGGTTCGATCCGGCGCGCGACCTGCGTCGCATCGGGGTCGCAAATCAAACGACGATGCTGGCCCGAGAATCGCTGGCGATCGGCGAAGCCGTGAGCGCGGCGATGGCGCGTGGATTTGGCGACGAGTACCGCAGTGCCAACTTCCGCACCTTCGACACGATCTGTTCAGCCACTCAGGAACGTCAGGATGCCGTGATGGAACTGCTACAGGAGCCGCTCGACGCAATGATTGTGATAGGCGGATACAATTCGAGTAACACAATCTCACTGGCGGCACTGTGCGCCGAGCGCGTCCCGACCTACCATGTGGAGAGCGCCGACGCGATCGATCCTACCACGAGGAACATTGCCTATCGAGTCGCCGGGAAAGAACACCGAGAAGCAGTCGCGGCTGATTGGCTCGCCGCGCGCGGTCCCGTACGCATCGGAATCACCGCCGGAGCCAGTACGCCGAATAACCTCATCGGCGACGCCGTGATGCGAATCCTCGCAACACGCGGCCTAACGCCAGACTTTGCGATCTAACGCCAAGCTCATAACGCAAGCTCCTACTCCAAACTCGTGTGTTAGACCTCTTCCGCCGCAAAACCAGCTCAAGCCCCGCGCCGATCGATGATTACGGCTTTGCGGAGCTACGCGGCGGCGGAAGCCGCGTCAGGGTCATACCCGCGTTTGGTGGTCGCCTCGTAGAACTCGAACTCGCCGGGCGCCAGTGGCTGTGGTCCAATGTCTATATCCCGTTTGCGCCGCCGCACGTGGGGAGCTCCTACGTGGAGACCGCGGACAGCGGCGGCTATGACGAGTGCTTTCCAACCGTCGCGCAGTGTCGCCTTCCGAGTT
The DNA here is from genome assembly GCA_040753195.1 of Gemmatimonadota bacterium. GTDB lineage: Bacteria > Gemmatimonadota > Gemmatimonadetes > Gemmatimonadales > Gemmatimonadaceae > DASYRX01. Next base: position 938 of record JBFMFA010000549.1, read on the forward strand.
GGGTGAAAGCATTCGGCGGCTTCGAATTGCCGGAGCACGGTGAGCTGTGGAGTCAGATTCCCGTTACAAACGTCGAGCAATACGAAGGGACGCAAGCGATCGTCTCGACGTGGACCAGCAGCAAGATCCCGTACACGTTTACGCGGCGCATTCTGGTCACCGCGGACGGGTCTGTCATCACCGACTACGCGGTCCGCAACGACGGCAAAGAACGCTTCCCGTTCGTCTGGTCGTCGTATCCGCTGTTTGCCCTGACGTCGCAGACGCATCTCATTCTGCCTGAGGGCGCGCGGCTGCGGGTGTATGGCGCACATGGCGTCGCGTTAGGTACCACGCGCACGGAGCACAAATGGCCGTTTATACGCACCGGCGCGCTGCAAGCCGATCTCTCGCACCCAGCACTCGTCGCCAAGCGCTTCGCCTGCAAACTCTTTCTGGATATGCCGATGGGGCAGGGACGCGCCGCCATCCGCGAAGGCCTCGACCAGCTGGAAGTCACCTTCGATACGTCACAGGTCCCGCACCTTGGCCTCTGGATCAACCGCAGCGGCTGGACGCCGCTCAAACGCGCAGAACCGTACTGCAACGTTTCCATCGCGCCATGTCTCGGTGCTCCGGATTCACTTACTGAGGCGTTAGGCGACTGGAAGGGTGCGCAATGGATCGAGCCCGGCGTGACGCGCGAGTGGCGGCTCGCCTGGCGCGGCAGGCGCCTCATCGGGGAAGCCGACACGCCGGCCCGCGGGAGTGTCGCGATCGATGGGAGCGCGAACGGCGATCAGTCCTGACGCAGCACGCGCATCGCATCCATTCGCGCCGCCAGGCGCGCCGGGATAAACGACGCGAGCGTCGCCGCAAGGATCACAAAGCCAGTTCCAATTACCAGCGCCAATGGATCCGTTGGCGCAACACCGTAGAGCAACGAGCGCGCCGCGCGCATGCCTGTCACCACGGCAATGACTCCCAGCGCTGCGCCGATCGCCACTCGCAAAAGTCCATGGCCGAGGATCTGCCGAACCACGGATTGCGGGTGAGCACCTAACGCGATGCGTAGCGCCAAGTCGCGGCGACGGGACAAGGCGAAAAAGCTCGCGAGACTGTAGACGCCCACGAGCGCAATGACAAAGGCGAGCGCAGAACACGCGCCGAGCAGGAACAGCGACAAGCGTTGTGGCAGCAGGGCGTTGGCGAATTGATCCTCCACGCGCTGCCCCGCGAACGGCGCCACATCCGGAGCGACGTCGTGCAGGGTCGACTCGATGACACGGGGCAGCGACGAAAACTCCTGCTCCGTCCTAACGAGTGCGTGTAAGGCCCACAAGCCGGCGCTCGGAACGAGCCGCCAGAGCGGACCGTACACATATGGGCGCGCGTCTTCGCCGAGGCGATGATACTTGAGGTCGCCGACGACGCCGATCACGCTGAGTGTGTCGCCGAAAATCAGGAGTTGACGGCCGACGATGTCGGCACCGTCTGCATGCGCGCGCGCAAACGACTCATTCACGACGATGACGCGCGCGTTGGTTGTTCGATCGCCCTCGCTAAACACGCGGCCGCTCTTGGGGGCGATCTGCAAGGCCTCGAAGTAGCCGTCCGAGACCACGCCGAACTCGACAAAACGTTGTCCGTCAGACGCGCGCGCTTTCCCGACGATGTCGAAGCTCTCGATGTTCTCGCCATCGCTGAGCGGCAGCGCGTCGGTCCACGCAGCCGACGTCGCACCGGGAATGCCGACGAGACGCCGCTGCGCGGCGCTCAAGTAGGCTCGCGCGCGGCTCGAATCGTAACGCGCCATCCCGAGGTCGATAACTGCATAAGCCGAATTTGTCGCGTCAAACCCAGGGTCTATGGCGAGCGCGCGCTGCAGTCCGCGCATAAAAAGGCCGGCGCTCACCAGCAGCGTTACAGTGAGTCCGACCTGGGTGACCAGCAGCGCGTCGCGCATGCGCTGCGAACGTGGTCCTCTGAACCCGCCATGCGTGATCGCGGCGATCACGTCGCGACGTGTCGCCCGCAGCGCGGGAAGCAATCCAAACAACAGGCTCGTTCCGACGGCCAGCATGACACCGAGGACCGCGGATCCGGCACCGACGCCTAACGACAGTCCGTCCAGCGTTCCCCACCCGGGTATCGCCAGCGAGGACAGGAGTCGCGTGCCGACGTATGCCGCGCCGAGCGAGGCTGCTCCCGCCAAGACCGCGAGCAGGACGGTCTCTGTCAGCAGCTGTCGCAGCAGGCGCTTGCGACTGGCCCCTAACGCGAGGCGCACGCCGATTTCACGTTCGCGCTGCAGCCCGCGCGCGACGAGCAG
>JBFMFA010000550.1:0-3245 GCA_040753195.1 Gemmatimonadota bacterium
CGGGCTGCGTGCTATCCGGAAGGCCGGAGGTTACGCGGTGGTGCAGGCGCCGGAATCGGCGACAGTCGCGGGGATGCCCGTCGCAGCCTTCGCTGAGGCGGGGGCGGACCAGGTGGAACCGTTGAGCGGAATCGCTGCGGCGATTGCTGACGCCGTCGGCAAAAGCAAAGCGCAGTGGCGTTTAGCGGTGTGACGTGCCGCGCCCGAACCCTGTCATTATCCGATGGAAACTCCCCTAGTCGAGCGATCTTTCCAGCCAGCCGCCGTAGACGGCGCGCGCGACGCTCTGCTCGTGCGCATCGGTCGCGAATACGTGGCGGTGTGGCTCGATGCGGTGGTTTCGCAGCTCAGCGAACTGGAGGTGCGGCCGCTGCCGGACTGGCGACGCGGCGTGTCCGGTTTGCTGCGAGCAGGCGACCGTTTTGTTCCGCTCTACCGTCCGGAAGAGACGTTAGGCATCGCGCGCGACGACGGGGCAACGGAGCGCTGCGCGATCGTGGTGCGCGCGGGGGATGCGAGCGTGGCGCTGGCTATCGATGAGCCGCTCGACGTTCTCTCGATCTCGCCGGCCAGCATGAAGGAGCCTCCCGTGGCGATCGCCGAAGACGGCATTGTGCAAGCGCTCGTCTGGATGGACGGGGTCCTCGTCTCAGTCCTCGATCCGCAGGCGCTCGTGGCTGCCTGTCAGTCACCTGCAGGAGAGCACGTCACATGAGCGCCTCGTCAGGCACCGTTCGTCTCGTCACCTTCCGGTTGGGTGATGATCTGTTCGCCGCCCCCATCGAGGCGGTGGAGCGCGTGCTCAGTTATCAGGTGCCTCGCGCGGTGCCGAACCTGCCGCCGTGGATCGGCGGTGTCGTCGAGTACCGCGATCGTATCATTCCAGTCGTCGATCTACGTCGTCGTTTCGAGCTGCCGGAGAAGTCGACGTCGCCCAAGATGCGGCTGCTCGTGCTGAGCACGGGCGGCGAATGGGCCGCCGTGTTGGTTGACGCTGTGCTAGACGTTCGATCGGTGCAGCCGGGCGAACTGGTGCCACCGCCGCCGATGTTCCGCGGCCTGTCCGCCGAATACCTGCGTGGCGTGCTGCGGCGCGATGACAAGTTGGTGATCGTGCTTGACTCGGATCGAATCCTTACGGCGAGCGAACGCCTCGTGCTCGCGGGTGCCGGTGATGGCTACCAGCACGATACCTAACGACACGCTCGCGGAGCACCGCGAAGCCGCCGACCGACTCGACGCAGAGCTTGCGCATCCCGATGCGGCCGCGCGACGCGACGAGATCAAGGCGGAGATCATCGCGCGCTACAAAGCCGTCGATCGCGATCTCGTCGAGCTGGTCAACCTGAAGGACCGGCTGCGCGAGATGGCGCAGCGCTGGAAGACGCTCGCGCCGCCGGCCGATACGCTGCCCCCGATGGCTGCGCCGAGCGCGCCTAACGGGTCCGCGCCACACCTTGCCGACGAGGACGCGGGGGCTGCCCCAACCGCGCCGGCTGAAAAGGTCTCGAACGAAGAGACGTCGCAGCGGATGGATCGCCTCAACGCCTCCACGTTCATCGAAAAAGGGTGGAGCCTTATCGCCATCGGCGATCATGCCGGCGCCGAAGGCGCGATCGCGCGCGCGCTGGAGTTCGCCGGCGACAGCGTCGAAGCGCGCTCGCTACTGGGCTGGGCGCAGATGCTGCAGGAGAAATTCGACGACGCGTTAGGCAACTTTCATCAGGTATTGATGGCCGAACCGGCCAACGCGCTGGCGCGTGTGAATGTCGGCTACATTTGCCTGAAGAAGGGAATCTTTGGCGAGGCCATCGAACACCTCTCCAAAGCCCTGCGCCTGGATAACGACCGCAAGGCGACGTTATACGCCAACTTCTATCTCGGCATGCTGTACTTTCAGCGCGAGATGTACGAAGACGCCGAGCAGTTCTATCGCAAGGCGATCGTGCTCGGACCGAATCTGATCGAAGCGCACTACGAACTCGGCCGCACGTGCTGGCGCGGTGGCGATCGGGCAAAAGCCATCGCCGCGTGGCGCGAAGGTGCGTCGGCGAACAAGTTCAGTCCATGGGGGAAGCGTTGCGCCGACATGGCGCTGCTTGTCGAGGCCGGCGGCGAGCCGTCTTTGGATTCCTAACGAGTTTCCTCGCCGTCGCGCCGATGGCGGCGGCACAACCCGAGCAAACGCGACTGCAGCAGGGTCGCTTCACCGTCATCGCCGACGGAAGCGACGACTTGCTTGCGCGCAGCGTGCTCGACGCCGCCGCGCGTTTCGACACGTTCCCGGGTCTCCCGCGTCCCGCTGAAGACGTAACGATCGTCATTGCCCGCGACGCGGCGCAGATGCGCGAATTGAGCGGACCCGGCATTCCGGAGTGGGGGATCGCCGTGGCCATCCCGGCCCTGCGGCGCATCGTGATCCAGGGCCGGGGCGCGACGAGCGCTGCAGGAGATCCGCTCGTCGCGTTGCGCCATGAGCTCGCCCATCTCGCGCTGCACGAGTTCATGGGCGATCTCCCCCCGCGCTGGTTCAACGAAGGGTACGCAACGTATGCTGCCGGCGAGTGGCAGCGGGACGACGTCCTCGCTACGCAGGTGGCGCTTGCGCTGCGCGGCGTCCCCACGCTTGAAGGCATCGACTCGGCGTTTTATGGTGGGGCATCGCGTGCCCAGTATGCGTATTCGCTGGCTCATCGCGCCGTCGCCGACCTGGCTGCGCTCGACCCGCAGCGCGGGCTCACGCTCTTGTTCGCCGAGTGGCGCGCGCGTGGGTCTCTCGACCCCGCGGTCCGGCACTCGTATGGAATCACGTTAGGCGCCTACGAGGCGATGTGGCGCAGCCGCACGCGCCGCCGCTATGGCGCGCTTTCGCTGGTGACGGATCTCACGCTGGCGGCGGGACTGTTGCTGGCTGTGGTGGCGCCGCTGTACGTGGCGCGGCGTCGACGGGACCAAAAACGCCTCGCCACGATGCGCCAGCGCGACGCAGAATTGGAGCAACGGGAGCGTGAGAGCGCGATCGACGCGCTATTGGGATCGATCGATAAAAATGACGGCGCGCCACCGCCACAGGCGCAATCCGACAACCGTCCTGCATAGCTATCGCACGTGTTGACATAGACATGCTTGACAGGTTCAGCGAGGTCCGGCATACTGCTAGCGGTCATGGCAGCAACAACTCCGACGCCGCGTTCGCGGCCGCGTTTGTTTTGGGGCATCGCACATGCCACTCAAGTGGCAGGGTT
>JBFMFA010000551.1:0-3245 GCA_040753195.1 Gemmatimonadota bacterium
CCCTACTTTGACGACCTTGCCTTAACGAGGGAACGATACTCCAGCGAGGTTCGCCAACGTGCGAACGACCGAGTCCTGTTTGGTCACCACGTTACGCAGCGAATCGATCTGATCCGCGAGTAGGCCCATATCCTGCCTGACCGCATTTACTTCTGCCGATAGATCCTGCATCGACTGCGCCATCTCGAGGTCCGCCCGCGACGGGACGGAGCACGCCGCTCCGACGACAACGAGCGTGAGCGTTAGGCGTCGAATCGCTGTCAGCGCGCGCGGCATTGGGTTCTCCGTGGCGACAATAAGGCACAGGGTGCATAGAAACGGTTATGCGCGGATCGTACGAGCACGTACAATGGCGCGCAACCAAACCTTCCATGCGCCAGGGACTCTCGCTTATCGAAATCCTCTTCGTGTTGGCTGTCGCCGCCATTCTCGCGGCCATGGCGGCCCCGCCTTACATCACGCTGCGCGATCGCGCCGCCGTGCGTTCCGCCACCACCGCTTCCGTAGCTGCGTTCGACGCGATGCGCGCACTTGCGCTCTCTCGCGCGCGCCACGCAGCCATGCACATCGACACCGCCAACGCGCGCCTCGTCGTTCACTCCTTCAGCGATACGCTCCTGCGCGTTCCGCTCGGTGCTGCGTGGCAGGTCCACATCGCGACCACGCGCGACTCCACCGCCATCGCGCCCGATGGACTGGGTTACGGCGCTGCCAACACTCGGCTCACGCTAGCTCGCGGCGCCGCCGCGGAGACGGTCAGCGTTTCACGCCTGGGCCGAGTGCTGCGTCGTTAGGCCGCGCCAGCTCTGCAGCTTCCGCAACCGCATTGGCTACCGTCTCCGGAATCTCCTCCGCCAGCACGTGCCCCGCTCCCGGAATCACGTCCACGCGGACATTTCCGAATGCCGCCAACCGTCGCTGCGCCCGGACCGCATGCACGACGTGATCGCGCGCGCCTAACATCACGTGCAGCGGCGAGCGGATGCGCCCCAGCACGTCGTCGTCGCGTGCCGCCCACGAAAAGGCGCGCGCGTACGCGAGCATCCCGAAGCGCCCCCCCGGCGTGAGCGTCGGATACAAGTACTGCTCCAGGTCGTAGTCACCCGGCTTTGCCAAACGACCATACGCCAGTTTCAGCGCCGTCCAGGCGAATGCGCGACTGAGCAGCGAGGGAATGCGTTCGGCGATCTGAAGCGGAATCCGCGTGAGCAGCCGCTCCCCTTTGAGGGGAATGAGGCCCACAGGGTTCAACAGCGTCAGCCAGCGCACGCGCTCCGGCGCCGCCACACCAACGTCGAGCGCGATGGCGGCGCCTAACGAATGTCCGACGATCCCCGCGCGCTCGAGTCGCAGCGCATCCAGTACCTCTTCGACGAATGCGACCAGTTGCTCCGAGCTGTACGAACCCGCATCGCTCGACTTGTCGGTGAGCCCGTGGCCACGCAAATCAACAGCGATGCCACGAATGCCGCGCCGCGCCAGGGCTGGCAGCAGGTGCCGGAAATGAAACGCGTTGCATCCCCAGCCGTGCAGCAACAACACGTCGGCGGCGTAGTCGCGTCGTTCACGCGGCTCCACGACGCGGGCGCGCTCTCGATTGGAGAGCGCGAGCAGCCGCGCACTGACGTGGCTGACGCCTGCGGGATACCACGTGTCCGGTGCGTTGCGTTGCGGGGTGATCGCCATCCTTCTGGTATCTCCGCGCGAAACAGCTCGATCGCAAGCCCGGCGAAACTCGAAGGGAACTAAACGAATTCCAGCGGACGGCCGGCATGCCGCGCGATGAGTGCCAGGCGGAAGCTCATTTCAGCGGCCTGCTGATCCGGCGACGCACCTGGTGCAAGCGGGAAAGCCGGCCACACAAACGGGCTCGGCACTCGCGTGGAGATCTGGCCGCGTTTGCTGCGCCAAACGAAGCCGTCGTCGCATTGCTCCAGAAGCCTGTCGTACGTGCGCACCCATGCTTCGTGCCGCCTGAGGTAGCCCAGACGTGCGGCCAACTCCAGCCAGGAGAGGACGAGCACGACGTCAGTCTCGACGAGGTGCGGCTCGGCCAGCGGGTCAGCCGTTACGGCGAGACGCTGCGCAGCTGATTGTGCTACTGGCACGCTGGTGTTTGTGCTGCGCTCGCTCGTTAGGTATTTGAGGATTTCGTCCAGCTCCTTGGCGTGCTCCAGCCTGAAGAGCGGCATGTGCGCCAGCATCAGGAGCAGAAAGTACGACGGTGGATTGGCGCCAGGAGCCAGCACGCGCTTGCCGCCGACCACGATCCACGGATCAGCCGCCTGCGGGGAGCGCAGGAACGTCATGGCTCGTTGAATGAGGCGTAGGGCCGCGCCACGCAGGCGCGGATCACTTTCGTACCCGGCCTGGGCCAATGCTGCCGCCGCCGCTTCGCGGAGCAGCACGCGACTGCGCCTAACGTGGTCTTCATCGAGCTTGGCCTTCTCGCCCAGCTCGTAGAGCATGCTCGGGTCGTTGTCTTCGGCGAGCAGGCGAAAGAGAAGCCGCCGGGCATGAAACAGCGGTGGCGCTTCTCGGTCCCATCCGTACTCGAGCAAGCGTCGGAATGCGAGGATTGTCCCCACGCCTTCGAAGTCTCGCGATCTGTCCTCGGGTACAGCGAGCATCGAGTTGTACCACGTTCCTTCGGGTCGCTGCGTCACCGCCAGGCGTACGGCTGGCTCAAACGCGTACACGAGCGACGCCAGGCGTTCGGGCGGCGACGGGATTCGCGCAATCTCGAGCAGCGCGCGATACGTCACCGGTGCGCTCCCGAAATCGACGATCCAGTGGAGTGGCACGGCCACCGGCTCAGGCGGTGGCGTCGGTGGTGGTGGCGGCGGCTTCGGTGGCTGAGGGGGCTCCGGCGGCCCCGGCACCAATGGTGGGAGGGGCGCATCCAGCAACGCCGATTCGGAATCTTCATCCCCGGCCGGCATCGCTGGATCAGCCCCTGGCACGTGCCAGTCTGCGTTCTGCGCGTCGCTATTGGATGCGAGCGGATCTGGCCGCGTCACTTAGTGTCCCAAGGGCCCCCGGTTGGCGCGTTTGCCAAACCTGCTCCCAGGGTTGGCGGCCGGAACGATAGCGTCTCTACGACAAAACGCCAGAAGTCACAGACTGACCCATCGACCTGTTCAGTTGGCTATCGAGATCGCGCCTGCTGGCGCTAAAGTACGCGACGAGCGATGCAACTCGCGGGGACGGCGAGGGTGAAATGCATGGTTGCGGCGCCCGCCATT
>JBFMFA010000552.1:0-3228 GCA_040753195.1 Gemmatimonadota bacterium
AGATACGCACGAGAGACCGCCAAACAACGCGCCCCGGCCGGATGGCCGGGGCGCTGGATCAGGCGAACGCGACCTAACGCGTGACGGGTGCCGCGATGACAGCCGCTCCGGGCACCGCGCGTTCGACACGCAGTTTTTGCTTCATCGTCTTGCCGTTGACTGTAATCGAGACGAGGTAGTCGCCTGGGTTGACAATGGGCACGCCGCCCCCACCGCCGCCGCCGCCGCCGAATCCCCCAACTTGAATGCCGAGTCGCGTGAGGAAGTTCTGACCGCCAAAGCCTCCCCCACCGGCCGGCTGGCCAGGAAGGTTGAAGAGCTGAACCATTTGCTGCAGCGTCGCCATGTCTGGTGGACCACCAGCCTGGCCTTCGCCGCCGCCGCCGCCGCCGCCGAGGACGCCCATGAGCGCGCCTAACGCCGCACCTCCGCCGCCGCCACCACCGCCACCACCGCCGCCTTCGCCTGGCCGCGGATTCCAGCGTCCCGGCACGGCGCCTGCCCCACCCCCGCCGCCGCCACCACCTCCGCCCCCGAATGTGGCTTGCGCGATCTGCCCGCTCTGAAACGCCTGCCTAACACGGCCGACGAGCTGCGCATTCGTTCCGCCCTTTTCGAGGGAGTCCAGGACGAACATGATGCGCGTCATCTGCCGCGTGGAGTCGCGCTTTTGCGCGATGGACAGCGGCCGTCGCGGCGCCGCCTTACCCTGGAACCCCCACGCGACGCGTTGCAGCCCCGGCACACCGGAGCCGTTCACGGTTCGTATGGTGTCGCCCGTGACGTCCTGTATGACGACGCGCACCTGGCCTTGCACGCGAGTCGTTAGGCGATACACGATGTGCGCGCCGTACGGCGGGCTCGGCGCTTCGTAAACGAGCTGCGCCACCGCCTGTCCTTCCACGGGTGCTTCCCCGAACTGGAAGGCGGTCGTCGGGGCGAACAGGTGCGATTCCGACGTGACGATTTGCGGCGTGAGCTGCTGCAGCGGCGCGATGTCCACGATATAGAACGAGCGGCCGTGCGTGGCAGCGATCAACTCCTTGTCACGCGGATGAATCTGCAGATCGTGCACCGGCGTCGTGGGGAATCCCGTCATGAAGCGCTGCCACGTTTCGCCGCCGTTCACACTCGCGTAGACGCCGACGTCTGTGCCCACGAACAGCAGGTTGGGGTTCACGCGGTCCTGACGGATGACGTGCACGAAATCGGGGCCGCCGCGCGGCAGGTTCGCGACGATTGACTTGAATGTCTTGCCGCCGTCGCTTGTCTTGAACACATACGGCGTGAAGTCGCCGTTGCGGTGGTTGTCGAACGTGATGAAGAAGGTGAGCGAATCGTGCGACGATGGTTCGATGCGGCTCACGTAGGTGCCAGCAGGAACGCCCGCGAACCGACCCGTCAGGTCGTCCCACTTTCCGCCGTCGTTCCACGTGATCCACACTTTGCCGTCGTCCGTGCCAACCATCAGGATGCCCGGCCTAACGGGCGATTCGTTGAGCGAGACGATGGTGCCGTATGTCTCAGCGCCGGTAATGTCCGGTGTAACGCCACCGGTTGCGCGCCGCGACACCCGAATCTTCATCGTATCAGCGACGGTGAGGTCGGACGAGATGGGGAACATCTCATCGCCACGCTTGGTGGACTTGAGCACGCGATTAGCGCCGAAATACAGCGTCTGCGGATTGTGCGGAGAAATGATAAACGGCGTATTCCAATTCCACCGCAGATCCATCAGCACCGAGTCGGCACGTTGCCGCGCTCGCAGGTCCGCCAGCCGTCGACGCTGCGCGGGTGTCAGGGGCGTTGTGGTGTCGGGCCGCTCTACGATAATGGAGTCCTCGTAGAGGTCGTATTGGGGCCGGTACTGCGGCCTAACGAGCGGCGTGCGAATGCCGGTGCGCAAGTCGAGCCGCCCGATGTTCCCGCCCTGCGACTCGGAATAAATGATGTTGGGATCGGTGGGATCGTTCTGCGTGACGAAGCCGTCGCCACCGGAGACCGAGAACCACATCGCGTTGGTAATCGGTCCATTGCGACGCCGGCTCGGTCCACACCACGAGTAGTTGTCTTGCGCACCGCCGCAAACGCGGTAGGGGACCGAAAAGTCGTAACTCACGTTGTAGAACTGTGCGATCGGAATGGTGTTCGGCGCGATGTAGTTTCCGCCCTGATCGAACGTGATGGCGACCCCTCCGTCGTTCCCCACGATCATGCGCTCCGGGTCGTTAGGGTCGATCCACATGCCGTGGTGATCGACGTGCACGCCATTCGTCGCATTCATGACGGTTTTACCACCGTCGTTGGAGACGCGTACCGGCGTCGACGACCAGTAGACGCGGTTCGGGTTTTTGGGGTGCACGCGCACCTGTGAGTAATAGAAAGGGCGTGTGTTTTCGTTGTTCGTGCGCGTCCACGTGGCGCCGCCGTCCTCCGAGCGATACAGGCCCGAGAGCCGCTGTTGCGGGGCCCTTCGCTCCTTCGAGGCGTTAGGCATCGTGTCCGCTTCGACCATCGCGTACATGACCTTTGGGTTCGAGCGCGAGATGTCGAGCGAAATGCGCCCCTTCATCGACTCCGGCCAGCCGCCGCCTTTGACTTCGGTCCACGTTTTCCCGGCATCGGTCGATTTCCATAAGGCTGAGCCCGGTCCGCCCGATCGGAGGAAGTACGGACCGCGGACACGCTCCCAGCTGGCTGCCCAGACGACATCCGGGTTTGACGGGTCGAGCTGCACGTCGACGAATCCCGCTTTGTCGGAGATGAACTTGATCAGCTGCCAGGTCGTTCCGCCGTCTTCTGTTTTATAGAGGCCGCGCTCTGGATTGCTGTTCCAGATGGCGCCTAACGCGGCCACGTAGACGATATTCGGATTGGTCGGGTGGACTTGAATGCGCCCGACCGTCTGGGTCTTCTCGAGGCCCATAAGCTTCCAGGTGAGTCCGCCATCCGTTGACTTGTAGATGCCGCCGCCTGGCGAGATGGAATTGCGCGAGTTGGGCTCACCCGTGCCTGCCCAGATCTGCTGCGTGTCACTCGGCGCGATCGCCAGCATTCCCATCGAAATCACGCGCTGATTGTCGAAGAGGGGCCGCCACGTCGTCCCGTTGTTTGTCGACTTCCAGATTCCTCCGGCCGATGACGCGAAGAAGAATGTCTTGGAAGGCGAGGGAATCCCGGCGACATCGCTGACGCGCCCCATGAAGTTCGCAGGTCCGATGTTGCGCC
>JBFMFA010000553.1:0-3225 GCA_040753195.1 Gemmatimonadota bacterium
GATTTCAGCGGCGAAATCAAAACGACGTTGCTGCAAGAAGGAGCGCCTAACGAAGTCGCCGCTGGTTGGGACGCCGGCTTCCGCGCTGCGTGGAAGCTCTGGGCAGACGCCGTCACGATTCCCGGCCTCCCGTGGTACCCGACGTTCAGCGTGGTTCCCAGCTCCTCCGCGTCGGCCAGCCAAAACGTTCCGACACCACTCGGCATGCTCGTCTCCGGAAAAGTCGCAGAGATGGCCCCGACGATGCTGCTCCAGCGCATCCGAACGGCAATCGGTCCCTTGGCAATGACAACCGACGCGGGGAACGCCATCACCTCGTTCGCCACGACAATCAGCACCAAGTTCGCGGCGTTCCAGCTAGTCGGTATGGTGACGAACGTACAGGCCAAAGGCCCGGTGCCGACATACGATCCGCCCACGGTACCGTTCGGCCCCGTTGTGAAGGGAACGTGTTGGGGGCTGAACGTGCTCGGATTGGCAGCGAGCAGCTTCTAGCGCCGCTTGTTGGGGACCCGCAGTCTATTGCATCCGATGAACGTCGAGGAGGCATGACCGATCCGGGTAACGCGGCGAATCGCTGGGAGCGCATAGACGCCCTTTTCGCCGCAGCACTGGAGCGCCCGCCTAACGAGCGAGAAGCCTTCCTTTCGCAGGCGACCGGCGGCGACTCCGAGCTTGCGCGCGAAGTGCAGTCCCTGCTCGATTCGTTGGATACAGCCGAGCGGCGTATCGGCGAATCGGCCGATGGCCTGGGCGCCATCTCTGGTGCGTTAGGCCCCCTGGCGGAACCGTTTCTCCTTCCCGGTACCCGCATCGGTGCGTATGCAATCGTACAGGAGATCGGGCGCGGCGGCATGGGCGAGGTGTATCTCGCCGAGCGCGCCGACAGGGACTTCGACCGGCGCGTGGCGATCAAACTCGTGCGCACCGATGCAGCGGCGCGTGCAGGTTCGGTGGTACAACGCTTTCACGCCGAGCGGCGGATCCTCGCGGGGCTGGAACATCCGAACATCGCGCGCTTGTACGACAGCGGCGTCACGCCGGATGGCCGGCCGTATCTTGTCATGGAACACGTCGCCGGTGAGCGTATCGACCGCTACGCCGTACGACGCAACCTCAGCCTCAGAGATCGGCTGACGCTCTTCGAGCGTGTGTGCGACGCTGTGACGTTCGCGCATCAGCGCCTCGTCATCCACCGCGACATCAAGCCGGGGAACATCCTGGTCACGGACGATGGCCGCGTTACGCTGCTCGACTTCGGCATCGCGAGGCTCCTGGGCGGTGACGACGACGGCGAAGCGGCGACGCGCCCAGGAGTGCGCGTTCTCACGCCGGAGTACGCGTCACCGGAACAGGTGCGCGGCGATCCACCTAACGCGACGATGGACGTCTACGCGCTCGGCGTCGTGCTGCACGAACTCCTCACCGGGGCACGACCGGCGTGGCAGCGCCTCGTCGCGACGGGCGCGGAGACGGCGCAAGTCGAAGCAGCGATGAGTGCGCCCAGCGCAGCGGCCTCCGCCCCGGATCGACGGAGCGTGCGCGGCGACTTGGACACCATCGTACTCAGCGCACTCGCCCCGAACCCGTCACGGCGCTACGCGTCGGTGCACATGCTGCGCGATGACTTGCGCCGCTATCGTGCGGGCGAGCCGATCCTCGCTCGTCCGGCATCGATAGGGTATCGCGCTGCCAAATTCGTGCGCCGCAATCCAGTCGCCGTAACAGCAGGAGCGCTCGTCGCCACGCTTGCGATCGGCTTCGTTGCCTCGACGCTGATTCAGTCGCGCCGCGTTGGCGCCGAGCGTGACCGCGCGAATTCCGAGCGGGACCGGGCGCAACAGACGGCGCAGCTGCTCATCAACATGTTCAAGACCGGGGATCCCTTCGCCCCGGGCCGCCCGGACACGATGCGCGTCGCGCAGTTCCTGGAACAGGGTGTGGAGCGCGTGAACGCCGAGTTGGGGCAGCAACCGCTGGCGCGAGCGCAGCTGCTGACAGCGTTAGGCGACGTGTACCGCTGGCGTGGGGACCACCAGCGCGCCACGGGAATCCTCGACACGGCAATCGCCTTGTATCGCGCTGCCCCGGCTCCACCGCAGCTCGAATTAGCGGAAGCGCTCACACAACTTGGTAACGTTAGGCGATTGAATGGCAACTTTGTCGCTGCCGAATCCCTGCACCGCGAGGCTCTACAATTGCGCGAGCGCGCGATCTGGTCGGGCGCGCAGGGGCAAACGATCGACGAACGACCGATCGCGGCAAGCCTGGCGAACATCGGCGCTATCTTCATTGAGCAGGGGAAGTTGGACGAGGCGGCGCCACTCATCGATTCTGCGCTGACCCTGCAACGGCGCCGCTCACCCATCGACACGGCGTCAGTGGCTGAGATTCTCAACTATAAGGCGACTGTCTTTTTCCGTCGCGGCGACGAGCAGAAGGCGCTTGCTACGATCCTCGAAGGACACGCGCTCAACCGCGCGCGGCTGGGCGCTGACCATCCGCGCGTGGCCCTCGAGTTGGGGAACGTCGCCGTCTTGTTAGGACGTCAGGGACGCGTGGCAGAGGCCGAGTCGGCCTTGGTGGAAGCGGCGCGGGTACTCGAGAGTCGGCTGGCCGCTGAGCATCCGCAAACCGTGCGGGCAAAGGCGAATCTGGCCGGGTTGAAGGGGAGCTTGGGCAAACTGACCGAGGCCGATTCGCTCTTCCGCGTTGTGATTGACATCGATCGCCGCGCGACTAATGAGCTGCGCGTGCACTTGCCCATCGCGTTGGACATGCATGCCGATGTGCTCAAGAAGCTGGGACGATCGCGTGAAGCTCAGGCGTCGTATCGTGAGGCGCTCGCGCTGAACCGTGCGTTGAATGGCGAGCAACATCCTTCGGTCGCCTTTGCGGAGATCAAATTGGCCAACGCGTTATGCGAGGCACCAACCGTTGCCGAGCGAGAGGCCGCGCTGGCGGGGTACCAGCGGGGCCGTCGCGTCCTGGATGGGGCGCTTCCTGGTGGGCATCCCAATCGGCTCGGTGCTCGTGGCCAACATGGCGACTGTCTGTCGCGCACTGGCAACGCCGCTGCCGGCGAGGCCGAGATGCGACCGAGCTTCGAGGAAGCGGTTAAGACGTTAGGCGCAGCACATACGATCACGCAGGCCATCGGCACGTCGCTGCGAGCGCATTACGAGCGAACTGGTCGCACAGCTGCGCGCGACAGCATTCAGGCTA
>JBFMFA010000554.1:0-3224 GCA_040753195.1 Gemmatimonadota bacterium
AGCAGCAGGAGTTACTCGAACGCGCGAAGCGCGACATCGATCAGGAAAAGAGCCGCGCCATCATGGAATTGCGGCGTGAGGCGGTGGATCTCGCGATCGCGGGGGCCAGCAAAGTGATCGAGAAGGATCTCGACAGCGGCGCCAACCGGCAGCTCGTCGAGAGCTTCCTCAGCTCGATCCCGGCGCAGGCGAAGCGCTAATGCGCCAAACGACAATCGCGCGAAACTACGCCGAGGCGCTACTCGCCCTCGCTCGTAAGGCAAATGACCTCGAGGGGTGGGGGAACATGATCCACGCCTTCGCGGTTGCCGCCACCGAGGACGCCAAGCTCAGGCACTTTCTCGAAGCGCCACAAATTTCGGCAGCGGAGAAGAACGTGGTGCTGGGCAAGGCGTTTGCCGACAACATGCCGCGCATGATGCTCCGTTTCATTCAAAAGCTGGTGCAGAATCGCCGGCAGATGCTCATTCCCGAAATCGCCGTCGAATACGGGAACCTGGTCGACGAAGAGAAGGGACGCATTCACGCGCGCGTAACCGTGGCCAAAGAGCCGAGCGACGCGGAATTCAAAGCGATCGAGCGCGAGCTGTCGCGCGCGTTCGGCAAAGTGGTGGTACCGCACCTAACGACGAACCCGGCCATTATCGGCGGTGTCGTCGTGCGCGTGGGCGACACGGTGTTGGACGGGTCCGTGCGGCGTCGGCTCAGCGCGCTCAAGCAGCGCATCCTGACGACATCGTCATAACGAGTGAGCGGCCGCGTCGACGTCACTCACGTCCCCAAACCGTGGGGGTGGGAGAAGATCTGGGCGCATACGGACCGCTACGTCGGAAAAATTCTGCACATCAGCGCGGGGCACGCGCTCTCGGTGCAGTACCACGTGCGCAAAGACGAGACCGTGTATCTCCTGTCCGGGGAGCTGCGCTACTGGGTGCGTGAAAACGACGGGGAGATGCGCGACGTGCAGCTGCGCGTGGGTGAGGCCTTCCGCATTACCCCGGGGACGGTGCATTACATGGAAGCCGTGACCGACTGCGATATTCTGGAGGCGTCGACAGCCGATCTGGACGACGTCGTTAGGCTCAAAGACCGCTACGGACGAGAAGGAACCAGCGCGCCATGAAAGTGATCATTCCGCTTGCGGGGAAGGGAACCCGCCTGCGTCCGCACACGCACATCACGCCGAAGCCGATGCTGAAGGTCGCGGGCAAGCCGGTGATGGCGTATATCCTCGACGACCTCAAAGCGTTAGGCATCGTCACGCAGATCATCTACATCACGGGGCACCTGAAGGAGAAGGTCGAGGAGTACGTGCGGCGTGAGTACGACTTTCCGTCTGTATTTGTGGAGCAAAAGGTCCAGGACGGGACCGCCGGCGCCGTGAAGCTGGCGCAGCCCTACGTCGACGAACCGGTCCTCATCATCTTCGTCGACACGATTTTTGATGCCGACCTCAATGTCGTAACGACGACAGATGCGGACGGTATCATCTGGACGAAGGAAGTCGAAGACTATCAGCGTTTCGGCGTGGTCGTGACAGACGCCGACGGCAATATGACGAAGATCGTCGAGAAGCCGAAGACGCCGATCTCAAAGCGCGCGAACATCGGGCTGTACTACATCAAGAATTGGAAGCTGCTCTATGAGGGGATCGACCACGTCCTCAAGCAACCGAAGAATCAGGGCGAATACTTCCTCACGGACGCCTTCCAGTACATGATCGAGAAGGGCGCGCGTATCAAAGTCATCGATGTGGAAGGCTGGTACGACGCCGGGAAGATCGATACGCTGCTGGAGACGAACCGCGTGATGATCGCACGGCGTGCGGCGCAAGGCGTGAAGCACGCATATGGGCCTGACGCGCGCATCACTCCGCCGGTGCACATCGCTGAGAACGTCAGTATCAAGGATTCGAGCGTCGGACCTAACGTCACGATCGGCGCAGGGAGCGTGATTAGCGGGTCGACGTTGCGCGACACGATCATTGGGGAAGGGAGCACCATCACGCGGTCCACGCTGAAGAACTCCCTGATCGGTGAAGCGACTGTCGTGGAAGGCTTCATCGGCGAGCTGACCGTCGCCGATCATTCCGAAGTGCGAGGCTCCGGGGGATAGTTGGCCGTTGTCATCGTCGGGGCCGGGCCGGCAGGACTTGCCACGGCGGCGGCGTTGAGCCGACGAGGGATCGCCTACCGGCTGCTCGAGCGCGGAGACTCGTTAGGGTACTCCTGGCACAATCTGTACGACAGCCTGCGCCTGCACACGGGCAAGCACCTGTCGCATCTCCCTGGAAAACGCTTCGGACGCGGCGCATCTCTTTTTCCGTCGCGCGAGGAGTTCGTGCGCTACCTCGCGGAGTACGCCCGCGACTACGCGATCGAAGTCACGACCGGTACGGACGTCGTGCAGGCCGCCCGCGCCGACAATGGCTGGCACCTAACAACACGCGCTGGCGCGACGCTGGACACGCCGGCGTTGGTGATGGCGACTGGGATCATCGCCAACCCGCGACGTCCCGCGCTGAAGGGTGAGGACGTGTTTCGCGGCCGCATCATGCACAGCGTGGAGTACAGGCGTCCGAACGAATTCGTGGGAAAGCGCGTCCTCGTGGTCGGCGTGGGGAATTCCGGCGGGGAGATTGGATCGGAATTGGCGCGGGCGGGCGCTGATGTGACGGTCGCGGTCCGGTCTGGCGCTAACGTGGTGCCGCTGACGATCGCGGGCATTCCTATTCAGTACCTCGCCTACATGATGCGCAAACTGCCGCGCGGGGCGCGCGAGATCATCGTGGAACGCGTGCGTCGTGCCTCGGAGCGCAAGCGCGGCCCAGCCGTTCTGCCGCGACCACCGTATTCGGCGCTGGACGCAATTCCGCTGATCGGGTTCCATCTCGTCGACGAGATCCGCGCTGGACGCGTGAAGGTACGCACCGCCGGCATCGCCGAGCTGACGGAGGGCAGCGTGCGCTTCAGCGACGGGAGCGAGGGCGCATTTGACGTGATAATCCTCGCGACGGGGTTCGGCGCCGCGCTCGCGCCCTTAGGCGCGAGCGTCCAAGTCGACGCGAAGGGATTTGCTGTACGCAGTGACCGCATAACGAGCGCCGATCTCCCGGACCTCTATTTTGTCGGGCACAACTACGACAGCACGGGCGGGTTGTCGAATATCCGGCGCGATGCCGTGCTGGTCGCCGAGCGTTTCGCGGCTAGGAGTTAGCCGCCACG
>JBFMFA010000555.1:0-3221 GCA_040753195.1 Gemmatimonadota bacterium
TGTTTCTGGTACTGGCGCGCGCGGCCTAGCGGACTTCGATCTCTCGCTGCGTAGTTGCGCTTTCGCCTGACGTCGCGACACGCAGGGTTAGCGTGTAACGCCCCGGCGGAATGTGGCCGACGTCGACGACCAATGCTCTCGACGCGGCAGCTCGCCCCGCGTCGAACGACATGCGCACAGGCAACACCGGCTGCGCTAAGCGCACTCGTTCGGCAAACCGCCGCAACAGACTTGTTGACCGGCGCTCGACACTTACTGAATAGGTGACCGAATCCGCTTGGGCGATATCGCCGTACAGCTCCCAGTACACGCCGAACGGTTCGCTACGCAACACCGTAAGAGTGCCTAACGCGCGCGCGGTCGCGTCTTCGAAGGTTCGTGGCAAATCTCCGGTGCCCTCGAAAAGCAGCAAATCCGAAATGTTAGTGTCGCTTGGCGGCCGCACACCTACGCGTGCCCGGGCCAGCGCCTTGGCGTTGCTGTCCAGCACTTCGACACTTACGATCGCCGAATCGCGCCGGGTTGCCAGCACGAGCGCGCCGTGACGTTTCCCGTCCAAGCCGCGTGCAATCGCAGCGTCGCCAGGACCCAAAGAGAGGACTGCCGCCGCTTCAACGCTGTCGCGCGTGAAGACAGTGTCGGCCGGGATGCGCACGTCGTAGCCAACCACGACAACCGCCGAATCGCCGCGCGCAAACCAGGCGATCTGCGGCTGCAACTCGCGGAAGTGGTTCGCGTAGGCCGGAGCATAACGAGTGACCGGTCGTTCGGCGAGCGGTGTCCACCCATCCAGCCGCGGTGCCAGCGGCTCCTCCAGCGTGCGCCCGGACGGCATGAACTCGAAAGACGGCGACGGCTCGTGCCCGACAACAGAGATCTGCGTCGGATCGGACGCGGACGGCCAGCCGCGCGACCACGCCGTGGGCCACCCGTAGCGCAGCATGAGTTCGGCCATATCGTCGCCCCACGCCATGTTGTGTGTCGACCGAGACTGACGCACCATCTCAGCCATCGTTAGGCGCGCGTACAACTCCGTGCGCAGGTCGTTCCCCGCGCCTCCCCAACGCGGATCGGCCAACCACCAGATGTGCGCGTTGATGCTATCACGCCGGTCACACGGTATGCGCCGGTACTTCCCCTGGTAGTCGTCAGGCAGGATATGCCGCAGATCCGTCCATTCACAGCGCTGCGCACCCGGCATGTGTTCCAGAGCCGCGGCAAACGCGCTGTCGGCACCCGAGTAGTCGCCTAACGCGTGCTTCGCAAAGCCCGAGAGGGCAGCGCACCACCACCCCGCATCGCTGCAACCCAACGCCGCATGCAGCGCGTCCTGCGGCCGCTTGGCTTCCACGCGGTAGCGCACGCGCTGCCCCGCGATCCACGGATCGGCCGGATTGTCGCGTGCGAGCGAATCGAGCGTCCGGACAAACGAATCGCGCGCTTTTCCTATCGGCTCCGGTTCGCTCGGCAGGTCCTCGGCGTCGTCGTGCCAATAGCAGAAGCGCCCCAGACGCACGTCGCAGTCGCTCGAACCGGTGCGCCCGTGCGCGACTGGCAGCTGACGACGACGGTACGACTCGAACTGCAGCTGCGCCCTTTGCGCTCGCGCTCTGACCACGCGCTCGTGCTCCGGTTTGCGCTGTGCGTCGGCATCCAGCGCTAAGAGGGGCAACGTCACCGCGGCGAGAAACAGAGCGCGCAGCCCGGGCATGAGCGCCAGTATAGCGGGCGGTTCCAGGCGGCGCCAAACGACCCTAACCCCTAACCCCTAACCCCTAGCCCCTAGCCTCTGGCCTCTAGCCGTTGCGGCCTCCTGCCGCGACTGCCAAGCTACACGCGCCTCTCACCCATCTCGGCCAATGGTCATCGCTCGCGCGCTTTCGCTGTCTGTCTTGCTCCTCGCCCCTCGCGCCTCACGCGTCATCGCCCAGCCACCCACGCAACCAGCTCGCCCAATAGCCGACGCGTCTGCAACGCTATCCGACACCGCGCTCTGGAGTGGTCTCGAATGGCGCAATATCGGTCCGGTGAACATGAGTGGCCGCGTCGCCGACGTCGAAGGTGTGCCGGGGAACCCCAACATCGTCTACGTGGGCTCTGCGTCCGGCGGCATCTGGAAGACCGTCAACGGCGGACTCACCTGGAAGCCGCTCTTCGACTCACAGCCCGTCGCGTCCATCGGTGACATTGCGCTGGAACCAGGGAACCCGGACGTCATCTACGTCGGCACCGGTGAATCCAAACCGCGCAACTCCGCTTCGTACGGCAACGGCGTGTACAAGTCCACCGACGGCGGTGCGACGTGGAAGCACATCGGCCTAACGAATAGCGAACGCATCGCGCGCATCATTGTCAGTTCGGCCGATCCACGCGTCGTATACGTCGGCGTTCTGGGCCATGTGTACGGACCTAACGCGGAGCGCGGCGTCTATCGCTCGCTCAACGGCGGCGAAACGTGGGAACGCGTGCTCTACATCGACGACCGGCACGGCGTCGCCGAGCTGGCGATGGATCCGCAGAACGCGAACATCCTCTACGCCGGGATGTGGCGTTTTGAGCGCAAGCCGTGGACGCATCTCAGCGGGAGCGAACAGGGCGGCGTCTTCAAATCGGTCGACGCGGGGCGCACGTGGACCAAGCTCACCAAAGGGCTCCCGAAGTTGTTAGGCAGAATCGCCGTGCAAGCCGCGCCGAGCAACCCGAACGTGGTGTACGTGCTGGCGGAATCGAATGAAGGGACGCTGTTCCGCTCGGAAGATCGTGGCGAGACGTTTACGACGATCTATCGCAACGTCGACATCGTGAACCGTGGCTTCTACTTCACGAAGATGCGCGTCGATCCGGCCGATGAGAACCGCGTGTACGCGATCTCGGGCAACCTGATGTCGTCCATCGACGGCGGACGCACGTTCCGGCGCATCTCGCTCAACACACACGTGGACTACCACTCGTTATGGGTCGATCCAACGAACCCAAATCGGCTGTGGCAGGCACAGGACGGCGGTGTGGCCGTCTCGTACGATCGCGGGGTAACCTGGGAGCCGCAGCTGAATATCCCGCTGGCGCAGTTCTACGCGATCTACCACGACAACCGCGCGCCCTTCTATAACGTGGGTGGAGGGTTGCAGGACAACGGGACGTGGACGGGTCCGGTCCGGTCGCGCGAGCCCGGCGGAATCATCAACGACGACTGGCGCATGATCTCCTTCGGTGATGGCTTC
>JBFMFA010000556.1:0-3212 GCA_040753195.1 Gemmatimonadota bacterium
ACAAAAAATGTGCACGAGTTAAGTTTGCAGGGCTTCAAACGCAGTCCCGCTGCTCCGCCATCCCCTCTTGCGGAGCGCAATTACAACTCACCGGAGGAGCGTATGCACCTGTCCGTCCGAATGGCAGGCGCTGTTCGACGTTCACTCCTCGGTATCGCGCCATTGGTCTTCGCGAGTTCGCTCTTCGCGCAGACTGGCACGGTGGCCGGGAAGGTCGTTGATCGTGCGTCCAGCCAACCTGTCGCTGATGCTCGTGTTTTTGTCACGGGTACGGCGCTGGAGGTTTCCACGAATGCGCAGGGTGATTATCGGCTCGCGAACGTGCGCCCGGGTCGCGCGCAGATCGTCGTTTTGCGGTTAGGCTATCGTTCCTCGCAGGACACAGTGACGGTCGTCGCCGGTCAGACGACGACGAAGAACTTCGAGCTTTCACAGTCCCTAACGACGCTTGCCGACGTCGTGATCACTGGAACGGCCGGCAACCAAGAGCGGCGCGCGCAGTCTGCGCAAATTGCGTCTGTGCCAACCGCGGAGATCGTGAAAGAAATCCCGACGGTGAAAAGCGTGAACGAGCTGTTGCAGTCGCGCATTCCAGGGATCGCGGTGAATAACAGCTCCGGGACCGCTGGCGGAAACCGGCAGATCCGTATCCGTGGCGCCTCGTCGATCAATCTCTCGAACGAACCTCTCATCTTCGTCGACGGTGTGTTGTTCAATCGGCAGAACATGACGCCGGGCATCGGTGGGCAGACGACGGATATTCTCAACAATCTGAACCCTGATGAGATCGAATCGGTCGAGGTGGTGAAAGGTCCGGCGGCTGCCACCCTCTATGGCGCTGACGCCTCCGCGGGCGTTATTCAGATCATAACCAAAAAGGGTCGCGCCGGCAGCAACTCGTTTACGCAGACGCTGCAAGTCGATTACGGCCAGTCAGAAAACACTTGGGATCCGCCGTCGAACTATGGCCTGTGCACGGCGGCGCTGGTCGCTGCTAGCTCCCCCAATCCGCTCTGCCGCGGCCAGGCCGTTGGCACGTTGGTGAGCGACAACCCGCTGGAGCGCGAGAGGGCATTTCAAACCGGGAGCGAGACCAACATCTCGTGGACAGGTCGCGGCGGCGGTCAGGCCTACGGGTACTTCTTAAGCGCTGCGAATCAGCGCCAACTCGGTGTACTGCCGAACAATGAGTTCGAACGTCAGAACGCGCGGTCAAACTTCAACTTCCTGCCGGACTCGCGCCTAACGATCGATGCGAACGTCGGCATCTCGCGCACGGTCACCAACCTGCCGGATAACGACAACAACATCTACGGCTTCTTGGGCGGTGCCTTGCTGGGATCGCCGTTGACCCGTCGCGATGACGGTACGCCGAGTCAGGATGGTTGGTTCGGCTTCAATCGTTCGGTCGAAGAAATCAGTGCCATCACGAACAGCGTCGGTGACTACCGCACGATCGGTGGCCTGACTGCGAATTTTGTTCCGAAGGCATGGTTCACCAATCGCTTTACAATCGGGGCCGATCTCTTCCGCAATGAGATTCAGCGCTTCTTCCCGAAGAACAGCGGGGTCAATTACGCCGGCGCTCTCAACACTGGCAACAACACCGAGACGCGCAACAACATCGACCAGTTCACGGTCGATTATCTCGGCAACATGCGCGGCAATTTCCTCGCAGATGGTGCTCTCGAGGCCAACCTATCATTCGGCGCGCAGCTGACGACGAACCGCACCGACCAGACATTCGCCAACGGGCAGGGCTTCGTCACGAACTCCAACACCTCGATCACGTCCGCCTCGACCCGGACTGGCGGGCAGACGCGCAATTTCCAGCGCTCCGTCGGATTCCTTGGTCAGCTGCAACTCGGGCACCTCAACAAGCGCTTCGTCCAATTAGGCCTGCGCGTCGACCAAAACTCCTCATTTGGCGAGAACTCCGATCCATTCTATCTGCCAAAGGTCGGCGGCTCGTGGGTGGTCTCGGAGGAGAGCTTCTATCCGTTGCGCAACCTCGTGAGTTCGTTCCGCCTGCGCGCGTCGTGGGGCCAAACGGGTCGCTCGCCAAACCCGGGGGCATCCCTGCAGACCTTCCAGGCAGCCCCGGTGGCGCTCATAAACGGTGTAGTCGAGGCAGGTGCCATTCCACTCAATCCCGGCAACGATACGCTGAAGCCGGAGCTGGGTTCGGAGTGGGAAGCGGGCTTTGATGCAACGTTCCTCGATGATCGGATGAACCTCGAAGTGACTTACTTCGACAAGACATCGAAAGACGTATTGCTGCAGAGGCCCTTGCCACCCTCGTTAGGCTTCCAGGCCAATCCGTTCGTCAACATCGGCGAAATCAGCAACAAGGGCCTCGAAGTCGCCTTGAACGGCCAGGTAATCCGACGTGCCAATCTGCAGTGGGATTTCCGCGCGGCTATGAATACGCTGGATCATGAGTTGGTGGATCTTGGCGGCGTTGCGCCATTCAACACGCTCAATCGCCGGATGGAGGGCCAGCAGATCGGCGTCTTTGTTACCAAGACGATCCGCAACATCAATGAACAGACCGGTGTTGTCACCGTGGCTGACACGCTCGAACCGTACGGAAACGTGCTGCCGACCTTCGAGGCATCACTCTCTTCCGGCATCACGTTCCTGAGGCAGTTCCGCCTTCAGGGGTCGATTGACACAAAGCAGGACTACTACATCCAAAACCTCACGGACTTTTTCCGTGAGACACAGCTCGTGCGCTCCAATCGCCGCCTTGATCCTAACGTGTTGACGCGTCGCGAACGCTTGCGTCGTTACGGCAACGACACGCCAGGCCAACCGGCGTTCGTGCAGGAGAATGGCGGCACGACGACCGTGGACGAGGTGAGAGAGGCGTACTTGCAGCCGGGTGACTTCGTCCGCCTGCGTGAAGTTGCCTTCTCATGGAACGTGCCGGCCAGGTTGCTGCAGAGAATTCGCGGTGTCTCTGGCGCTACGTTAGGCATCGCTGTTCAGAACTTGGCGCTGTGGACGGACTACGAGGGAGCAGATCCCGAGTTGCTGTCCAACGCGAACACAGATTTCAACCGCACGGACTTCCTAACGCTGCCCAGTCCGCGGCGCTGGACGATGCGGCTCAACCTCAACTTCTAACCGTCGAGGAGATCAATGACGACGATTCAACGCGCATTCGCGCGCACATTCGGCGCCGCGCTCCTCGTGAGTGCGGTTGCCTG
>JBFMFA010000557.1:0-3209 GCA_040753195.1 Gemmatimonadota bacterium
GGCCGACCGCATCAAGGGGCTCGCTCTCGGGCTCTTCGGAATTGGCGCGGAGGAGGAGTTGCGGGGGATCGCGATTGGCGGTGTGGGGGTCGGCAGCGGCGGCGACATGCACGGGCTGATGTTAGGCAGCCTCGGTGCCGGTGCTGGCGGTGACGTGAGTGGTGTCGCGATCGGCGGCCTCGGAGTCGGGGCTGGCGGCAACCTCAACGGCATCATGATTGGCGGACTGGGGGCCGGTGGTGGCGGGAACGCGCGGGGCCTCTTGTTAGGTGGCGTCGGCGGTGGCGTCGGTGGGAATCTCGAGGGAATCGCGATCGGGGGGATCGGTGTTGGGGCTGGAGGTTCGGCCAAAGGTCTGTTGCTCGGTGGCGTCGGGGCCGGCGTTGGGGGCCGTTTTACCGGGATCGGCATCGGTGGTGTTGGGACAGGAGTCGGTGGTGATGCGAAGGGAGTGCTGGTCGGGGGTATCGGCGCCGGTGTGGGTGGCGATTTCACCGGAATAGGCATCGGCGGCGTGGGGCTCGGTGTCGGCGGGATTGCGCGCGGGTTACTGATCGGCGGCGTGGGCGTGGGCGGCTCGGACGTTCGCGGAATCGCGTTAGGCGGCGTGGCGGTCGGTGGTGGGAGCATCGAAGGGCTGGATATCGCGACCGTGTTTACGCGCATCGAGCGCTTTGGCACGCAGAAAGGGGTCGCGATCAGCTCCTTCAACTACATGAAAGGGCTGCAACGCGGACTGACGATCGGCGTGGTGAACTACGCGCTGGAGCTGGAGGGCGTGCAGATCGGGCTGATCAACATCGCGAAGAGCAATAAATCCGGTCGCCGCGTGCTGCCAATCGCCAACTGGAAGATGCGTTAGGCGCGCTCAGCTGGCTCGCAAGGATTCAACTGGATTTGCGCGAGAAGCTCTGAGCGCCGGTACGAGCGAAGCAGCAAGCGTTGTGGCGATCAACAGCGCTTCGGCGAGCACAAGCGCGCGAACGTCAGTGTAGAAAACGCCATACAGCCAGTCGTCCAGGCGCCTGCCAAAATACATAGCGACGAACGCACCGACGGCGGTACCTGCCAGGACTATCGCCGTACTCTCACGGAGCACGGAGCGCGCGATGTTCCCGCGGGTTGCTCCCAAAGACATGCGGACCGCAAACTCGCGGTTGCGCTGCGCAACATCGATTGCCCGCACGCTAAACACGCCAAAGAGCGCCAGGCCTAACGCGAACACGGCGAATGCCACGAACGTGTTGGCGATGAAATACAGCGTCGCGACCTGAGAATCCAGGCTTGCACTGTACGGCGCAACGATGGGTGCCACGTGCGGCGGCAAAGCGCTGCGGGCACGTCGAGCAAGTCGCGCGGGGCTCTCGCTCGCAGTACTTGTGCGAACGACGAGGGTGTGACTTACCACGGTGTCGTGCGCGACCACATACAACGCAGGGGTGGGTTCAGCCGCATGTGCATCGAAAGTGGAAGCGATGTCCTCTGCAATCCCAACGACACGCACTACGACACCGGACCGCCCGATGTCGGCAAGCGTAATCATCTGTCCGATGGGGTCCGCGCTCCGCCACATACTCCGCGCTGCCGCTTGACTTACGACCGCCGTTCTGACTTCAGCGAGTGCATCACCTGGAGCGAGATCGCGACCACGCACGATGTCAATACCTAACGTGGACAGATAGCTGGCACTCACCTCGGAGTAGCTATTCAAATAGCCGCGCCGGTTTCCGCTGCCTCCGATTGTGACCGATACGGCACGGCCATCGGGCTCGCGATAGCGGAATGCCGCGACCTGCTTCACACCCGGCTCGCGCTCGATAGCACCTAACAAAGACCCGTACACCTGCCGCATGTCGATGGAATCGCGCACTGCGCGGTTCATGACTACCCGAACCGTAAACAACCCGCGCGGCTCGAAGCCGAGCTCTCGGTCGCGTAACGCGCCCGCGCTGCGCAGGAGCAAATTCGCCGCCATAAGCAGCGCGAGAGTAAGCGCGACCTGCGACACGACGAGTGGACTGTGTCGCAAGCGAGTCCGGCGCGTAACGTTCGAGGCTCCATCCTTGAGCGCCTCTTCGAGGTTCGTAGCGCTTGCGCGCAGCGCGGGGTAGAGGCCAAAAACGCACGCGGCGACGATCGCTGTCAGAATTGCCAAGGCGAAAACGCGCCAGTTCATGGACACGGCGACGACACCCATGGTCGGGATGTCTCGCGTTAGGCCGTATGTCAGTGTGTCGAACAGCCACCAGGCGAGCAGCACGGCGATCGCCGCCGCGAGCAAAGCACAGATGAGTGCTTCAGCAAACGTTTGACACACGATACTAGAGCGCCGCGCGCCCAGAGCGAAGCGCAAGGCGTACTCAGAACGACGGCGCAGTCCTCGCGCCAGCATGAGGTTCGCCAGGTTCGCACTCGCGATGAGCACGATCAACCCAGACGAGGCCAGCAGCATCTTGTGGAGATCGGTCATCGCCGCAGGTAGCTGAGCGACAGTGGCCAAGCTTGTTCGAAACGGTTTACGGCCCACGCCGAAGGTCGCAGTGAGCAGTGGATCGATGTCGGCCCGCAACTGTTCGCGTGCAGCGTCGGTGGAGATGCCGTCGCGCAGACGTCCAATCATCGAAGGCGTCCCCGCTTGTTCTGCAGTCGCGGGGAGTACGAGGTCACTTCCCAGACGCCACGTCGCGTCGGGCGGCATGACACCGACGATTGTATACATGCGGCCGTCTACAAGGATCGTGCGACCGATCGCGTCCTGTTGTGCGCCTAACGCGTTGCGCCAGACCCGGAATGAAATCAGCGCCCCTGGTGTGCCGGCCGTGGCATCGACGGCGCCAAGCACTCGCCCAGCTTTTGGAGTAATTCGCGTCGTTGCGAAGAACTCGGGCGACACCGCGACAACCATACCGTGATACGATTCGCCGCCGATCGTGTAGCCGGATGGACCTGTGTAAACGACTGCAGTGCTTCTGAACACGCGCTGCCTTTCGCGCGCGATGTCCACAAACGCTTTCGCACTATAGCCGGTACCCTGGCTATGACCTTCATTGCTAACGAGTACAACGCGATCCGCGTCCCGAACGGCACTCACCGGGTGCGTGGCAGCATCGACCAATCCGTATACACCGGCCACGACAGCAAGGGCGAGCCCTAACGAACCAGCTGCCACCAGTACAAAAGTGGGATCGCGCTGCAGCGCGATAAGTGCA
>JBFMFA010000558.1:0-3201 GCA_040753195.1 Gemmatimonadota bacterium
GCGATGCCCTGACGCTGCTCATGATGGCCAAATGGCCGATACGTGCGGTCTTGAGCGCCCCTCCCAAATTGTTCGTCCAGTCCCAGCCGCCGTTCAGTTTGTAGCCTTCGTCGGTGCCACCTAACGAGTCCAAGCCTCGCTCCGACAGGCCAGCGCCTAGTCCTGCCTCTAACGTCGCCGCGCCGTCCAGGATCACGCCGACAGCTACGAAGGCGGGCTCGTCTTCAGAATGCCCGACCAACTGGTAGAAACACGCCGAGCCCTGCGCGTTCGGTTGATCGAATTGCTCCGCATCGTTCACGCGATACGGCGCCGCACCGAGCGGACCGATAATCCGCTCGACGTCCTCACGCGCCAGCCAGGCGCACGGGTCTGCGCCCAGTGGTTGCGTGCGCACCGCGGACGCTTCGGCGGCCGCGACGGCTGGGGCTGATGAGTCTTGCGCGCGATCAGCGTCGCCGCACGAGATAAACATGAGCGCGACGGCGAACAAACCGGCGCGTCGCACGAACGTGTTGTGCATCGAATATTGCATGGAACGCTCAGAAGATGGTTAGGCGTTAGGTGGTAGACTTCTGGTCGGCGCAGGGGCGTCGCAGCTCGACGCGTCGATTACGCGCTCGCC
Organism: Gemmatimonadota bacterium; assembly: GCA_040753195.1. GTDB lineage: Bacteria > Gemmatimonadota > Gemmatimonadetes > Gemmatimonadales > Gemmatimonadaceae > DASYRX01. The sequence continues at coordinate 626 of JBFMFA010000558.1, forward strand.
CTTCAAGCGTCGCGTTTGATTCCCGCGGACGCGTCGCTCCAAAACCGACTGCCGTCAGGCGCGCCGGCGAGACTCGATGCTTCGTGACCAGCGCGGCACGCACTGCTTCTGCGCGTCGGCGCGAGAGGTCGGCGTTTGCTGCGGAGGTGCCAACGCTGTCGGTGTGCCCTTCGATTCGAAGCGTCCAATCCTTGTGACGGTCCAGCCCGCGAGCGATCGCAGTGAGCACCGGAGCGGCGCCAGCGTCGAGCTGCGCGCTGCCGAACGCGAAATGGGTCCCTGGCAGATCCGCCGAGCATGCCTTTTCGAGCGTTGGCTCGATCGCGGCGGACGCGTTAGGTAGCTCAATCCGAACGACTTGCAGAACGTCAGTGCCGTGGACGATGCGCAGCAGTAGTGGATGCGTTCGATCCGCGAGAACCCAAAAGTCGAGTTCTTCGTGCAGTTCCTGGTACTTGAAACGTCCCTTCAAGTGCAGCGCCTGCACCGTTAGGCGTCGGTCGTTGATCAGGAGAGGCAGCTGCTCGGTGGACGTCGCCGTGCGTTCAAGCGTCCCCCGCATAACGACACGGTTAACAAACATTCCGCCGAGTTGGCCAAGCGCTTTACCCAATGCCCCGGCGCCTTCTACCTCCGTGTAGGAGAATGGGGTGGTCGGCTCGGCGCTCAGCTTATCGTAGGTTGCGCTGGAGATTGAGAATGTCGTGAAGCCTGGCGACGCCGGGCTGCCGCGCGTGAAAATCGTGTTCAGCCGGGGAGCGGCCGTGAGATCGGCGGCGCGCACGAATCGGGTGAACTCTTCCTGTGTTTCAGTACCGTCTTTGAGCACCTCGCGGAAGCGCCACGAATATGTGACTCCTTCCGACGTAGAGTCCGCGACCCAAACGACATTCTCGCGATCACCGTCAGGGAAGCGCAGTGCCGAGATAATTGTGAGTCCACGCACGAGCGGTATGTGAGTGCGTTGCTGTGCCGCGAGCGGACATGAGGCCAGCGTTAGGGCGACAACGCCGAGCGTTGCTAAAGAGACGTTGGTCATTTCTCCCCCACGCGAGCACTCGGCATCACGTTCAGGTCTCGCTGGACGCGCGCCAGGTCGACGGCAAGGTCGAGCAGCACCACGAATCGCTCAGGGGGCGGCGCCCACAGCGGCGTCACGATTTCGTTGACAATGAGGCAGCGACTGTGATGCTCGAAGCCAACGTCAAAACTGCCAGCGTTATGTAGCAACTCCATGACGCCCGCGTCGCGCAGCCGAGCCGCGAGCGACATGTCATCACTCGTTATGCGGAGTGACGGGAAGTTGACGGTGTTCCAACTTGCCGGACCATCCACATCGGGAATGCTGACTGAGAATCGGTTCTCGCGAACGGTTGAACCGTACGTAGTGACGTGTGGCGACATGCGCGCATGAATCGCGTGTCCCTTCCACTCACCAACCAGGTAGCTGCTGGCGCCGCCGCCCTGGGGATCTTCATGCACGGTGCCCTTGATGACCCCAACGAGCGGCTGCCACGCACGGGTATATCGCCAATGTTTGACCCTGTTGATGATTAGGCCAACGCGATAACACAGGTACACGAAGACAATAAGCCCGACGACGGTCGTGATGTTGTCGATGACGGTCATGTTCCACTCCGGCGGGCGTGCCTAACGAGCGCCCATGAGGATGCTGGGCGGACCCAGGCTGCCGGGGCGCCGTTTCGGGCCCGTTCTGACCAGTCCCACGACACCTTTCTCTCCCGGTGCTCCACCGGCGCCCACCAGTTCGGTGCCATTCACATCGCCGAGATAAAATCCGCCCGTCGTTTCTACGCCTGATCGAACTCGCACGGTTGGCTGATCTCGGATGAAAAGGCTCAGCAGCGCACCATGCTCCGCCTCGTTAGATGTCAACACCGCGGAATGCGTCTGTGACATTGCCCGCAGCTGACCAAAGCCGTCCGATGCAATGAGGATTACACGATCTGAATTGCCAGCATCGCGGACGCGCAAAATGCCGCCACCGGCGGATCCCGTTCCCAGTTCCACACCGCCGCCTCCGTCTTCACCGATCATGAGGCGCGGAGACTTGCCGCCAGTCACGCGGAAGATCACGCTGCCATCGTTGTCTTGAATGACGAACGGTGCACGCACGACACTCGCCGGACTGCTCGATTTGTTAGGCGTGCCCCCGTCGCGGGTGGCCGCCGCGAGGCGAGCCTCAATGCCGTCGAGTCGTTTGTCGAGCTCTCTTTCTTCGTTCTTCTCCTGCGCTTCTTTGATCTGTTCGTTTTTGTCGTCGGCGTCGTGCTGTCTCTCATGTTGCGCGATGAAGTCCGACAGCGCCTTCGCCAGACTGTCAGTTCGCTTCTGAAGTGAATCGGTGCGTCGGCGCATGGCATCCAGCTGCCGCCGCATGTCGTCGAGTGGTGTGTTTTGCGCATGCGCGATGTTCGCTGCGAGGATGAGCGCCACCACAGGCAGGCATCGAAGCGCTGATCGCGAATAACCGGTTGCAAGGTATGTGGTCATATGTGTGATTGGCAGAAGTCGTTAGGCTACTTGGCGCCTTGAAGGACGCTCGGTGGTCCGAG